>JBMOHI010000376.1:0-3008 GCA_049317925.1 Terrimicrobiaceae bacterium | reverse complement strand
ACCGCCGCCGCGCCCGCATCCAAGGCATGGAAACAAAGGGCAACCTTTGCACCATTACCGCTGAAGTTCCGCTGGCGGAAATGTTCGGCTATTCGACGGCAATCCGTTCGCTTTCGAAGGGCCGTTCCTCGTATTCGATGGAACCCAGCCACTTCGAACAGGTCCCGACCAACGTGCTCAACGCCGTGCTCGACCAGCAGGCCAAGGGCTGATCACTTCCCACCACCAAAAAAGGGGACGCTTCCGCAAGGAGCGTCCCTTTTTGTTTTTGGGATTGAGCAGGCGTGCTCCGTTCCGCCCGAAGTGATCAAAGCTCCAGCGTCGGCGCGATCAGAGGCAGCACGGATTCCACGAAGGTTTCTGCCGCCGGCGTTCTCTGGCGGCTCCAGCCCAAGGCCGCGCCGCAGACAGCCCAGCTGGCCATGGTGGCGCGCAATTCGAGATCGGAACTTTTTGCGTCCGGCATTTTTTTCCGCAAACCCTCGAGGAGAAACTCGCGCACGACCGATTTGATCTTGGACTCCATGAGCGGCTCGAACTGACGCTGGTGTTTCTGACAGCGCGAAGCCAGGTCGGTCAGAAAATCGCAAAGCGCCAGGATTAGTCGTTTCGCGCTCTCCCGGCAGGTGCCGGGTGACCCGTCCATGCGGGCCGTCAGCATGACGAGAAAATTTTCACCGATCATGGATTCGACCAGGGCAAATTTGTCCGGGAAGTGATCGTAAAACGTCGCGCGATTGAGGGTCGACCGTTCGGCGATGTCCTGGACAGAGATCTCCTCGAAGCTTTTCTCCGCCAGCAGCCCGGCAAACGCGCTGTAGAGCAACTCCCGCGTCCGCCTGATGCGCGGGTCCGTGCTTTCTTCCTTCATCTGGTGAGAATCTACCATGGGCCCAAGTTGCCGTCTATTGCTGTTTTAACAACAGCTGTTGACTTAACGGCTTTCGTTGTTATTCTTCGAGCCTTATATGACAACCCAAAACACCGCCAAAGACCTCAGCAAAGAAGCTCCAGCCAGCCCCCGCGTGCGCGTGGGCGGATATGTAATCCTCTCCCGCATGACCGACAAGGGCCGCGCCCACCTCAGCGGGACGCCGGGCGAATACCACTTCGATTGTCCGCTGGACAACTACCTCTTCGGCTTCAAAGGAGTGAAAGGTGACGATGTCAAAGCCCAACTCGCGGCCGGGGCCAGCGACGAAGAAGTCGCGGCATGGCTCGACGCCAACGGCACACCGAAAACGGCTGAGGAAATCAAGGCATGGTCCGACGCCAGCGAAAGTTTCAACCCCGTGCAGAATCCCGACATGAAAGAATGGTTCGAGGGCGAGTGCGCCAAGGTGGGGCTCAATCCGGCCACGTCCACGTTGTTTGACTATCTAGAAGTGGACGACCGTCTGAGCTACGCGAAGTAAGCGACCCGTCACAAGAAAAGGGATTGCCTTTACGAAGGGAAATCCTGCGCCATATTTGGCAGCCATGCCTGAAGCGCCCACTGGAACGATCAGCTTTCTTTTCACGGACATCGTGGGAAGCACGCGCCTGTGGGAGAAACATCCCAATCACATGGGCACGGCGTTGGCGCGGCACGACACCATCGTGCGCTCGGCGGCGGAGAGCCATAACGGACACGTTTTCAAGACGGTTGGAGACGCGTTTTGCGTGGCTTTCCAGACGCCGCGCGACGCGGTGGAGGCCGCCATTGAAGCCCAGCGCGGTCTGGCGGCGGAAAACTGGGGCGAAGTCGGCCTGGTCAGTTCACGCATGGGTATTCACACCGGCGGGGCGGAGTATCGCGATGGCGATTACTTCGGCGGAACCCTCAACCGCGCCTCGCGCATCGAGGCGGCGGCGCATGGCGGCCAGATTCTTTTGTCGCAGGTTTCCCATGAACTTCTCGAGGACGAGCAACTCGAAGGCATCACCTTCAAGTCGTTGGGGAGTCATCGCCTGCGCAACCTCGACCGGCCCGAGCATCTGTTCCAAGCCTTTGCCCCCGGGATCGAAAACACCTTCCCGCCGCCGCGCAGCATGGAGGTGCTGCCCAACAATCTGCCCGTCCAGACCACCAGCTTCGTGGGACGCGTGCGCGAAATCGAGGAGGTGCAGCAGCGGCTGGAAAAAACCCATCTCCTCACCCTCATGGGAACGGGAGGAACAGGCAAAACCCGGCTCGCTCTGGAGGTAGGCGCCCGGCTGATTAACGAGTTCCGCGACGGCGTCTGGCTGGTGGAACTGGCCATCGTGACCGACCCCGACCGCGTGGTGGAAACCGTGGCGCAAGCAGTGGGCGTGCGCGAGGAGGCGGAGCGGCCGCTGCGCGAAACACTGGTCAATTTCCTGCGGGGCAAAAGCGTCCTGCTCATCCTCGACAACTGCGAACATCTGCTGGCCGCCGCGTCGTCCCTGGCGGCTGAGTTGCTGCGCTCGTGTCCCCGGCTCAAAATCATCGCGGCCAGCCGTCATTCGCTCGGCATCAGCGGCGAAACGACGTTTCCGGTACCGCCCCTCGGGATGTTCGACGTCCGGGTGCATGAGCTAAGCGGGCAGAATATCGCGGATCAGGTTTCGCAATATGACGCGGTGAGGCTGTTCATCGAACGCGCCCTTGCCGTGCGGCCGGATTTTGCCGTGACCAATGCCAACGCCCCCGCCCTGGCCCAGATCTGCAGCCGGCTGGACGGCATCCCGCTGGCCATCGAACTCGCGGCGGCCCGCGTGGGCGTGCTCGACCTTGAGCAAATCGCCCTGCGGCTGGGCGACCGCTTCCGGCTCTTGCGCAGCAATGAGCGCGGCGGACACCTCCCCCACCAGCAGACCCTGCAGGCGCTGATCGATTGGAGCTACGACCTGCTCTCGGAACAGGAACGCATCCTCTTCCGCCGCCTCGGGGTATTCGTCGGCGGCCGCACCCTGGAGGCACTGGAGGAGGTGTGTTCCGGCGATGGACTGGAGGAAATCGAAATTCTCGATCTGGTGCAGCAACTGGTGGACAAATCGCTCGTCAC
>JBMOHI010000375.1:0-3015 GCA_049317925.1 Terrimicrobiaceae bacterium | reverse complement strand
CCGATGGCAAACAAAGCCAGCAGCACCAAGCCGCCGACCAGCACGAGGAGGACAATTAGAGCGGTTCCCATGGACCAAGACTGCGCTGGTTCCTTTTCCGGTGCAACTGTGAAATCACGGCGTCCTCACCACATACCCGCCAACAAACTCCCGTCGAAAATCGGAAAAGTTCCCGTCCAGGATCGCCTGCCTCGCCGTCCGGACGAGGTTGATGTAGAAGTGCAGGTTGTGCAGGGAGACTAGGCGAAGACCGAGAATTTCCTCGGCTTTGATGAGGTGTCGCAGATAGGCGCGGGAAAAACAGCGGCAGGCGTAGCAGGCGCATCCTTCCTCGATCGGGCCGGGATCCTCCGCGAAGCCGGCATTCTTCAGTGCAATCGTGCCCGTCCGGGTGAACGCCGTCCCATTCCGCGCCAGCCGCGTGGGTAACACGCAGTCAAACATATCGATACCCCGCGCAATCATTTCGATCATTTGCGGCGGCGTGCCCAGGCCCATGGCGTAACGCGACCGGTCAGCGGGCAAAAACGGCTCCGCGTTTTCGATTGCGGCCATCATTTCCGGTTCGGGTTCGCCCACACTCACCCCGCCCACGGCGTACCCGTCGAAGCCGATTTCCACCAAGGCGCGGGCGCTGCGTTCGCGCAAATCGGCGTGAGACGATCCCTGCACGATGCCAAAGACGAGCGGGCGATCCCCGGCCGGCTGCGCGTCCCACCAGGTCTTGCAGCGCGCGGCCCAGCGCAGGGTCAGATCGAGACTGACCGAGGCGTCCTCATGCGAGCAGGGATGAGGCGGACACTCGTCGAAGGCCATGACAATGTCCGAGCCCAGATCGCATTGAATCTCCATCGAACGCTCGGGCCCGATCATGGTCGGAGTGCCGTCGAGATGATTCTGAAAATGCACGCCCTCCTCCGTGATCTTGCGCAACTTGGCCAGGGAGAAAACCTGAAACCCCCCGCTGTCCGTCAGGATGGGACCGTCCCAGCCGGAGAACTTATGCAGTCCACCCTGCCGGGCGATGAGTTTCTCCCCCGGGCGGACATGCAAATGGTAGGTGTTGCCGAGAATGATCTGCGCGCCGAGTTCGTGCAGTTCAAGTGGCGAAACCGCCTTGACCGTCCCCTGTGTTCCCACAGGCATAAAGACGGGCGTTTGCACGACACCGCGGCGCGTTTGCAAAAGGCCAGCCCTCGCTTTGGAAGACGGGTCGGTGCTGAGAAGGGTGAAGGGATTCATGGAAGGCGGTCCCTAGAGCAACCTTGTCCTTGCCAGAGGGTCAAGGAATTGAATTCCGCCGCCACACGCGCACGTTGGCCCCCATGACATGGTGCTGATGCACCGGGGCAAAGCGGTTCTGCTCCTCAAGCAACGTTGGCAGGACGGCCCGGAGCATGGCGTGATCCGACACCCCGAAAAATAGCTCCGAGTCTTGAGGAAACTCCAGCGTCACCAGCGTTTCCGCCGAGGATTCTTCAAGTCGGGCGCGAATCTCCTTTGCCATCTCCGCCTCCGTTGTGGCGGAAAACTCCGCCCACCGGATGCGCCGGAGGTCGGCGAACTTTTCGAGGAAGGTCCATCGGACCAAGGGCCGGCACGACTGTGTCGAGAGAAACAGGACTCCCCCGCGTTCGGGCAGATGCTGAAGCCACGAGTCGCTGAGATCGAGGAGGCTGTGCGTTTCCCCGCGATTGCCGGTTTCCGGCGAGCGGCCACGATCCAACCATCCGCTTCCTCCGGCCAGAGCCAGCAAAACCACCAGGACAACACTCAATGTCCGCGCCAGGGCCGGCCGTTTCAGTCCTGCTGTCAAAGTCGCCGCTCCCGCGCCCGCCAGCACCCAAAGCATCGGCAACCACGAATGCAGATACCGGCTTTTCTGATTGGGATGAAGGAGCGTAAGCACCAGCCCGATGAAGAGAAGCGCCAAGGGAGCGATCAGCCGTGAGTTTCCCCGGCCCAGCGAAAGACAGGCAGCCAGGGCCAAAAGCACTGCCGCTGCAAGCAAGGTCCCTGACGAATGATAGTCGCCCGCCATTGCTGCCAGGTAACTCGCCGCCGCGCCTGGAACATCGCGCACCGGCGAATCGCCGTGGTTGCCCGGACTGAGAAACTGGAGGAAAGCAGCCAGCCGTTGCGGGAAGAGAAACGAAACCGCCAAGGGCAGGACATGCCAGGAACAGAAGACCCTCGCAACAGGATCGTTCGGACGCCACCGCGATTTGCGCAGGGCAAAGAAAACCCGCGCGAAGGCCGCCGCATACGCAGCGGTGAGGAGGTTGCGCGGCGGATACAACGCAATCTCCTCACCGAATATTTTCAACGCCACCGGTCCGTGAACTTGAATCACCACCACCGCCGCCAGCAGGAAGAGCGAGAGCAGGGAGAGCGGTTGCTTCCACTCGGCCATCAGTCGGCGGCACGTCTTTTTTGCCATCTCCGCGAGTTTCCCGGCGGACGGAAGGGCGCTGCGCCGCCGCCACCCCTCGGCGCAGAACAGCGCCAGCACGGCGATCATCCAATAATTGTATTTTTCAAAGAAGAGCAACGTCAGCACCAGTGCGCAGGCCCTCCACCAGCGCACATCATCGCGGCGCTCCACCGCTCCCGTGTAAACAACGACGGCCAGCGCGGTCAGGCCCGCGCCAAGGCTCTCCAGCATGATATCCGTGGCAAAAATCCGGTGAGCCGGACTGAGGGCCGCGAAGACGAAGGCGACCACCCCGGCAAGCCAGGCGTCATCGCGGCCGCCGCTCACTTGCATGGCAAGGATCGAAACGGCAACCACCATTAAAACCCATCCCGCCAGGCTGGGGAGAACGGCAAAACGCCAATCGTTGCCGGTCAGAATCTGAGTAGGAACAACCAGCAGGCCGTGCAGAGGAGGCCAGACTTTGGCTTTGAGCAATTCATCCACAAAGCGCACCGGGTCGCCATTTTCCACCGCGACCGCCATCGTCAGCCCGTAACCGTAGTGGCCGCTGCGATCATGTACGAGTCCATTCCAAAGCG
>JBMOHI010000374.1:0-3016 GCA_049317925.1 Terrimicrobiaceae bacterium | reverse complement strand
CTCACCGAACCGCGCGCCTTCAACCTCATGTTCAAGAGCTACGCCGGCCCGGTCGAAAGCGAGGACAACAAGGTCTATCTGCGGCCCGAAACAGCGCAGGCCATCTTTGTGCAATTTAAGAATGTCCTGGAAACTTCGCGGCAGAAACTTCCCTTCGGCATCGCGCAAATCGGCAAGGCTTTCCGCAATGAGATCAATCCCCGCAACTACATCTTCCGCTCGCGCGAGTTCGAGCAGATGGAGATCGAATACTTCTGTCGCGCGGAGGACGGGCTGAAGCTTACCGACTACTGGCTCGAGGAGCGGTTGAAGTTTTACGAAGACATCGGCATTCCCCGCGCCAAAATCCACATCAACGACATTCCCGACGGCGAGCGCGCGTTCTATTCGAAGAAAACCTACGATCTCGAATACGAATTTCCCTTCGGGATCAGCGAACTCGAAGGCATCGCCTACCGTACCGATTACGATCTTTCCAAACACATCGAGCACAGCGGCAAGCCGCTGGAGTATTTCGACGAAGCCACCAAGGAGAAATTCGTCCCGCACGTGGTGGAGCCGAGCGCGGGAGCCGACCGCACGGTCCTGGCCCTGCTCTGCGAGGCTTTCGACGAGGAGACGGTTACGGACGAAGCCGGCAAGAGTGAGACCCGCACCGTCTTGCGGTTCCATCCCCGCATGGCTCCCGTGAAGTGCGGCATTTTCCCGCTGCTCAAGAATAAACCCGAACTCGTGGCCAAGACCCGCGAAATCGTGACGGCACTGCGCCCGCACCTGAATGTTTCCTACGACGAGGCCGGCGCCATCGGGCGCCGCTACCGCCGCCAGGACGAGGCCGGCACGCCGTTCTGCGTCACGGTGGACTTTGATACCATCGGTGAGAACGGCCCGGAGAAAAAAGACACCGTCACCCTGCGCCATCGCGACAGCATGCAGCAGGAACGCATCGCCATCACTGACCTCCTGCCCCGCCTGCTAGCTGCGATTCTTTAAGGCCGCTCAGGGTTTGGCCCCGTGCATGTTCACAGTTTTCATCTCGAAAATGAGACTGGATCCAGTCGTCAATAATGGCCCGAGAGGAACGAGAACCTTACCGGACACCCACAAAAGTTCGGACCCTATTTCTTCGCGTCCGGAGCCGGTTTGACGTCCGCTAGATCGGCCCGTTGCCAAACCCGCACGTAATCAATGACAAAATCGGCAGGAAGCTCCGCGTCCACCGGATGGTTGGCATTGTCCCATCCACCGATCGGCATGGTGTAGAGGATGGATGACGGCTCGGCACTGACGCGCTCATTTTCCCATCGAGCGACCTCTTTGCCATTGCAATAGAAAACGGCCTGACCGGGCAACCAAAGCAGCCCCGCGGTCACGTAACCTTCCGGATCGGGATTAAAATAGACCGCCGATCCGGTGGCTTTGTGCATTTTTCCGTAGTCATCCCAGTGCATGGCCACGGTGTAGCGGTAGGGGCCCCAGCGGGTCAGATGCTCGAGGATGTCAAATTCCATACCGCGACCGGAAGTGCTTTGGCGTTTGTATTGGTCACCGGCGGCCGGTCCACGCTCCGGCATCAGCCAAAAGGCTGGCCACATGGCCGTTGCTTCAGGAAGTTTGACCCTCGTTTCAAAATAGCCATAAAGCTGGGCCCATTTGTCATAGCTACGGAGAATTCCGCCGGCGTATTCGGAGGAATGTCCCGAGGCAGCGTCATCATTGTGGGGACCCGGTTTTTTCTCCAGCCGAATGGTGGCCACCCCGTCCTTGACGGTCACATTCTGGCGAGTCCAATGAGTGAGTTTTTTCTGTCCCCAATAGTTGGGGCCGGTCACGTCCCAGATCTTTTCGTTGATGGCATCCCCGTCAAAATCGTCGTTCAGCGTGACTTTCCAGTCGCCTTCGACCGGAGGACGCTGACCCAGCCAATCCGGGGTTTTCTGAGCGAGCACAACCGCACGGATGGAGTTAATGCGGAGAGAACCTTCGCCATCTTCATCGGGGAAACGAAAAATGATTTTCGCCACCTTGTCGCTGGCAAATCGGGTTCCGGTCTCGGGTTGCCCTTTGCGATTGGCCGCAACGGCAAGATCTCCGGATGGTCCGACCCAGGTTTTTTTGGGAGCGTACGACAGAACCAGGGTGGCGGTGGCCTTGGGACCCAGTGGCTTGTCCAAGGTGACGACATCCGACCTCTCGTCAGCTCCCGTATTGGCGAGTTGAAGCGATGGCGAAATCGGATTCACTCCGGTGTTGGTGATCTGAACTTCGAGTTGGGTTGAGCGGTTCAGGTTCCATGCCCCCATCGGCGGCACAAGGCTCAGATGACGATTGCCGGTCCCACTTTCGAGACGGACATCTACGACCTGCTCTCCCCCGCCATCCGCGACTTCGGCGGAAACACCGCTGCTGGCCTCCACCTGAGTGGCCGCCTCCAGCTTGGCGCCGCCCCCTCCCAGAATGTAACCGTCAGGCGGATCAATGCGAACCGTCCGTGGATCGACCGGAGGTTTTTCCCCGGGCTGGCCACCGGTGCGGATCGAGACGATGCTAAAACGGATCGGGCGTTCAGACTTTGCGGTGAAAATCAGCAGCGCCGAAACCCTCGATGGATCCAGCCGGTATCCGGGATGATAGCCGAATTGGTGACCAAAGATGACCTTGATGGGCGCGGTTTGGCCCGGTTCGATTTTCGCCGACTCGGTGTTCCAGGGCTGTTGGGTATGATCTCCCTTGTTATCAACCCGCAGGCTGAAGATAACAGCTTCCTCGCCGGTGTTTGTGATCATCGCTTCGAGATGGCCGAATTCAGCGAGATCCCAAGGGACGCCGCCCGGAGGACGAATGGAAAGAGCGGGGCTGGTACCGCCCGGCGCGAACTCGACGGAGACAGAATCCCCACTTTGATCGAAGGTGACTTCAGGCGAGTTGGGCTTCAATTCCGGTCGCTCGGATCCCGGGCCCAGCAAGCCCTTGGATTCCGCAGCTTGCAGATGGAAGGATGAAGAACCGATCAGAA
>JBMOHI010000373.1:0-3017 GCA_049317925.1 Terrimicrobiaceae bacterium | reverse complement strand
GCCCACCTCGCCCTGGCCAGTATGATCATCGGCCTGGCCCGGCCCCAGCTTGGCCGCACTTTGACGCGGGTGCAGGCCAGCGGAGTGGACATCATGCTCGTGCTCGATGTTTCGCGGTCCATGCTGGCGGAGGATTTCACCATCGGCAATTCGCGGGCCAACCGGCTCGAGGCGGTGAAACAGGTCACGGAACAATTCATTCGTCAGCGGCCCAACGACCGCATCGGCATCCTGGCTTTCGCCGGCAGGCCGTATCTGGTTAGTCCGCTGACCCTCGATCACGACTGGCTCATCCAGAATCTCGACCGCCTGCGCATCGGACTGGTCGAGGATGGAACGGCCATCGGGTCGGCCACGGCGGCGGCGGCCAACCGGCTAAAGGACAAGGAAGCCAAGACCAAGCTGATCGTGCTTTTGAGCGATGGGGACAACAACGCTGGACGGGTCACGCCGCTCACTGCGGCCGAGGCGGCCAAGGCGCTGGGCATCCGGATTTACACCATCGGGGCGGGCACCCAGGGCGAGGCCGTGCCATTCCCTTTCCAGGATCCTTTTGGCCGGACCGTCTACCAGGACGTAAAGATGGAGTTTAACGAGGATACCCTCAAGCAGATCGCCGACATCACCAGCGGTCAGTATTTTAAAGCCACGGACACCGCCTCCCTCAAACGCACCTTCAGCGAAATCGACAAGATGGAGAAGACGAAGATCGAGGTCGAGAAGACGGCCGAATACCGTGACCTCTTTCAATGGTTTCTCATGGCAGGGTTCGTCCTGCTCAGCGCGGAAGTCTTGCTCTCTCAAACTGTATGGAAACGTCTGCCTTGACATTTTTACAACCTGCCTGGTTCTTCGCGCTGCTCATCGTGCCGGTGGTGGCTGCGTTGTATTTCTGGTCGCAGAAACGCAGTGACTCGCTGATCGCCAAGGTGGTGGCTCCGCGACTGCGTGCCCAATTGGCCGGGGCGGTCAGCGTGGGACGCCGGGCCTTCAAATCGGTGTTGATCCTGGCCACCTTTGCTCTCCTGGCCGTGGCGTTGGCCCGTCCGCAAATGGGATTTACCCAGCGCGAGGTCAAGCAACGCGGACGCGATGTCATCATCGCTGTCGACACCTCCCGCAGCATGCTGGCCACGGATGTTTCTCCCACCCGGCTGGCCCGGGCCAAGCTGGTTGCGCAGGATTTGCTGCGGTTGGTGCGGGGTGACCGGGTCGGACTGGTGGCTTTTGCCGGATCGGCATTTTTGCAGGCGCCGCTCACGCTGGACTATAATGCCGTGATGACTTCATTGGATGAACTGGACACGACCGTGATTCCCAAGGGCGGAACCAACATCGCCGCCGCCATTCGCACGGCGGAGGAGGCCTTCGGCAAAGGCGAAGGGCAGACCCGCGCGCTCATCATTCTGACCGATGGCGAGGAGCTGGATGCGGACGGAATCGCCGCAGCCAAGAAAGCCACCAGTCAGGGCGTGCGCATCTTTACCGTCGGGATCGGTTCGGGCGAGGGGTCGCTGATCCCTTTGAGGAACGAGGGGAGCGGGACGGATTTTGTCCGCGATTCGGCCGGCAAACCGGTGCAGAGCCGTTTGGACGAAACGCGGTTGAAGGAAATCGCCGAGGCGGGTGGGGGATTCTACGAACCGCTCAGCGCGGACGTGGCGCGTTCAATTTTTGAGAAGGGCATCGTGCCGATCGAGCAGGTGGAAACGGGAAAAATGACATCGCGTCAGCCGATTGAGCGCTACCAATGGCCGCTCGGGGCCGCCGTTGCCTTGCTCGCGCTCTGGCTCTTGCTAGGCGATCGCAAACGCGGGCCGAAGGCCGTTCGCCGGGCCGCGGTGGCGGCGGCGTTACTGGTGGCGTGCGCTCCGGCCGGCCTGGCCGCCACGGGCATCGAGGAATACCAGGCCGGGGATTTTGACAAAGCCCGGGCGAATTTCGAGGCACGGCTCCAGGCATCGCCGGGCTCCGATAAACTCCAGTTTAACGCCGGAGCCGCTGCCTACAAAACGGGTGACTATGGCAAGGCCGTCGATCACTTCACCAATGCGTTGCTGTCGAAGGACCGCAAGCTGCACGAAGACGCCTCCTATAACCTGGCCAATGCGCTCGTGCGCCGCGGCGAGTCGGTGCAGGCCAAGGAAGAAAAGAAGGCGGACTGGAAAAATGCCATCCAGCATTACACCGAAGCTCTGAATATTGATGCCAAGAACAAGCAGGCGGAGGAAAACCGCGAGATCGTCAAAAAGATGCTCGAGGACCTCGAAAAGGAAGAAAAGAAGGAGCAGGAAAAACAGGACAAGCAAGACAAACAGGATCAGAAGCAAGATCAAAAGCAGAAGGATCAGAAGCAGGATAAACAGGACCAAAAAGATCAGAAGGATCAAAAGGATAAGCAGGATCAGAAGAATCAGGATCAAAAACAGGACCAGCAAAAGCAGGACCAACAGAAGCAAGATCAGCAGCAGGACAAGAACGATCAGCAGAAGGATCAATCGGGTCAGTCCGGTCAGGATCAGAAAGACCAGGACAAGCAGCAGCAGGATCAAAAGCAGCCGGGCGGCGGCAAGGATGAGGAGAAAAAGGATCAGCCCAAGCCCGACGAGCAGAAAGATGGCGAGAAGAAGGACCAGCAAAAGCCCGAACCCAAGGACGGCGACCAGAAAAAAGACCAGGGCAATCAGGACATGGCCAAAAACAATCCCCAGCAGGGCGGACAGCAAAAGGATCAGCAACCTGCCCCGCAGCCCACTCCGGGCGAGAAGAAGCAGGGTGACTTGAAAGCCGGTCAGAACGAACCGCAGCAGGCTCCCGAAGATCAAAAAGGCGAGGCCCAGCCAGCCGAGGCTGCGGAAAAGGATGGCGAGATGAGTCCGGCCCAGGCGCGGAGTTTGCTGAATTCGCTTCGCTCCGAGGAGGGACGCGTGCAATTAATGCAAACCAAGGAACCCGAGGACACGTTGAAAGACTGGTGATGAAGCGCATGATTTTCCATCCAAGCCATGGCAGGGCGG
>JBMOHI010000372.1:0-3022 GCA_049317925.1 Terrimicrobiaceae bacterium | reverse complement strand
GCAGGTCGTCTTTCTTCTTCTTGTGCTCGTCGAGAATCATCTTCTGCTGACGCTTCGACTCGGCCGGGGTCATTTTGCTGCGGGCCACTTCCTTCTTGGAAGAGACTTTGACGTCCATGACGATGCCGTAGGTTCCGGACGGAACGGTCAGCGACGTATCCTTCACATCGGCCGCCTTTTCGCCGAAGATGGCGCGCAGGAGGCGCTCCTCGGGGGCGAGTTCGGTTTCGCTCTTCGGAGTGATTTTTCCAACCAGGATGTCGCCTGGTTTGACTTCGGCACCGATGCAGATGACACCGTCCGGTCCGAGGTTTTGCAGGGCTTCTTCACTGACATTCGGAATATCCCGGGTGATTTCCTCGGGTCCGAGCTTGGTGTCGCGGGCGCCGATCTCAAATTCGTCAATGTGGATGGAGGTGTAGATGTCCTCCTTGACGACCTTCTCCGAGATCATGATGGCGTCCTCGAAGTTGTATCCGTTCCAAGGCATGAAGGCGACGAGCACGTTGCGACCGAGGGCGAGTTCGCCCTTTTCGGTGTTCGGTCCGTCGGCAATGACCTCGCCTTTTTTGACGTGCTGCCCCTTGTGAACAATGGGTTTCTGATTAATGCAAGTGCTGGCATTCGAACGCATGAACTTGCGCATTTCGTAAACCCAAGTGCCATTGGCGGCATCGGTCTTGACCTTCTTCTTGCCTTCAGGAAGTTCGCCGTCCTTGGTGATGATGATGTGGCTGCCGGTGACGGAAGCAACCTTGCCGGCGGCTTCGGACAAGATGACAGCCTTGGAATCCTGGGCGACGCGGGCTTCGAGTCCGGTGCCGACCAGCGGCGAATCGGAAATAAGCAGAGGCACACCCTGGCGTTGCATGTTCGAGCCCATGAGGGCGCGGTTGGCATCGTCATGCTCGAGGAAGGGAATCAAGCCGGCGGCGACCGAAACCAGCTGCTTCGGCGAGACGTCCATGTATTGAACCTTCTCGGGTTCGACTTCGAGGAAGTCGCCGCGATAGCGCGAGGACACCGTCTCACCGAGGAACTTTCCGTGGGAGTCGAGGGTCGAGTTCGCCTGGGCGATGTAGAAATTCTCGTCACGATCACCGCTCAGGTATTCCACCTGATCGGTCACCTTGCCGTTGATAACCTTGCGATACGGCGTCTCGATGAAGCCGAACTCATTCACTCGGGCGAAGGTGCTGAGCGAACTGATGAGACCGATGTTCGGGCCTTCAGGCGTTTCAATCGGACAGATGCGTCCGTAGTGGGACGGATGAACGTCGCGGACTTCAAAGCCCGCGCGGTCACGGCTGAGGCCTCCTGGCCCAAGGGCGGAGAGACGGCGCTTATGGGTCAGTTCGGACAACGGATTCGTCTGATCCATGAACTGGCTCAATTGCGAACGGCCGAAGAAATCACGCACGACGGCGCTGAGCGATTTCGGATTGATGAGCTTCTGCGGCGTGATCTGATCAACGCCAGCATCAAAGAGGGTCATGCGCTCGCGGACGAGGCGCTCCGTGCGAGCCAGGCCGACGCGGCACTGGTTGGCCAGAAGTTCGCCCACCGTGCGGACACGGCGGCTGCCAAGGTGATCGATGTCGTCGGTCATCCCCTCGCCTTTGCGAAGTTCGACCAGGTATTTCATGGCGGCGACGAAATCGTCCTTGGTCAGGATGCGTTCCTCGTCGCTGACTTTCAGGCCGAGTTTTTGATTGATCTTGTGGCGTCCTACGCGACCGAGGTCGTAGCGTTTGGCGTCGAAAAACAGCCGCTTGAGCATGCTGCGGGCATTCTGGACGGTGGGAGGATCGCCAGGGCGCAGTTTGCGGTAGATATCCTTGAGAGCCTCCTCCTCGTCATGGGCCGGATCCTTTTTGAGGGATTTGATGATCGTGTCATCATCCTTCGTGTCCACGACCTTGACGGTCTTGTGACCGAGCGAGATGAGTTGGCGGACAGTGGCGGCGTTGAGCGGCTCGAAAGCGCGGGCCACAGTGATTTCGCCATCGCGAATGTCCTCAATGAGAACTTTCGTGCTGATCTCCTCTTCGTCGAGGGTTTCGCTCAGTTTGAGAGTCGAGATCTCGTAGAAAAGTTTGATGATGTCCTCGTCGGAAGGATGTCCCAGAGCGCGAAGGAACGTCGTGGCGAGAAACTTGCGCCGGCGTTTGCGACGGTCGAGATAAACGTAAAGTAGATCACTCGTGTCGAACTGGACCTCGATCCAGGAACCGCGGTCCGGGATGATCCGGAAACCGTGGAGCAATTTGCCGTTCAGGTGGACGCTGCTTTCAAAACAAATGCCGGGCGAGCGGTGAAGCTGGCTGACGACGACGCGCTCCGCACCGTTGACCACAAAGGTGCCCTGCGGGGTCATGAGCGGAATCTCGCCCATGTAAACTTTTTCTTCTTTGGTGGCCCGCTCGTCTTTGTAACGGAAGGTCACGTAGAGCGGCGCGCTGAAGGTTTGGCCTTCGCGTTGACACTCGATCGAGGACATCTTCGGCTCGCCCAAATCGTAGCTGACGAAATCCAGGCTGGACTTCTCCTCGAAACCAAAGATCGGGAAAAATTCCCGGAATACCGCCTGAAGGCCCACGTTCTTGCGTTTGGAGGGTTCAACGTCCTTCTGGAAGAATTCGTCGTAGGAGTTGATCTGGAGTTCAATGAGATTCGGGGGCTCAATGGCTTCCTTAAGTTTGCCGAAGTAGATGCGTTCAGACATGGCGGTAGTATGTGTCGGGATGTGGGCCGTTCAATTCGCGGGCTAGCTGCCAATCAGGGAAAAAGCAAAACGCCCGCGCGCGAACCGGATGAGATTTCCGGCTCGTGCGGGGACGCGGTTAATGACTTTTTTCCAGACAGTGCAGATAGCGGGTGAGAGAAGCGGCGGATTTTTGATAGTGAACCCATGCGCCGGGAACGCAAGCCAAAAATTTTTAAAAATTTTCGACCGCGTTCCCGCAGTTGCGCAGGGAAAGGAATTACTTGATTTCGACCTTGGCGCCGGCCGCTTCGATCT
>JBMOHI010000371.1:0-3023 GCA_049317925.1 Terrimicrobiaceae bacterium | reverse complement strand
ATGCGGGCATTTCCTCCGGAGGGGCAAACGAGCTGGGCCGGGTGGCGCGTTTCGTCCCGGCCGGCGGTTTGACACTGACCACAGGGTCCGAGGAAACGGTCGGCATGGCGGATTTTTCCCGGTCCGGCTCGGGCAAGGCGCCTTCCAGTCCCTCGGTCGGCGGCGGGAGGCTGGCGACTTCTCCTTGGAGACGGGAGATATTTTCCTGGGTTTTCTTAAGGCGGTATTCGACTACAAGGGGCTGCCAGTCCGGATTTTCTTTGCTGATGTCCTGCAGCAGCTTCTGGGCGGCCAGATACTTTTCCAGTGCTTCACGCGGCTTGGCCTCGCGTTCAAATTTCTCGCCTGTCTGAAAACTCTGAAAGGCCTTGAGAAAACTGTCGGAGGCGTCTTCAGAAAACGCCGGAAGCGGCATCGCCAACGACGCCACTACCACGAGCATCAAGAATCCCAATCGGTGCATTTTCGTATCAAGGGGAAATTTAATATCCTTCAAACTCTCCTAAGAAGCAAGTCGAAACAGCTTCCGAAATGACAGCGCAAGTCCCGAACTACAAGCACGTTACAAATTGTTAACAAATTGTGCACTCCTGTTGACAACTGAGATCACCGGGTGCTAGCTTCCGCCACAAATTTCAGAGATCCCGCCGAAGGGGCGGGCTTGAAGAAAATTCACCATTTATGGATTCCGTCCTCGATCAGCCGGTTCTTGTGCTCAACCGCTTGTGGCAAGCGGTGAATACCTGTTCGGTCCGCCGGGCGTTCACCCTCCTGTATCAGGGACACGCCCAGGTGGTCTCTGCGGAGGAAGGCAATAACTTTCTGACCCATGACTTCTTGAGTTGGCGCGATTTTTCCCAGGCCAATCCTGAGCCCGAGATGGTCCGGACGATTTCCGTCAATATCCGGATTCCCCGCATTATTGTTCTGCTGCTTTTCGAACGCCTGCCGAAAAAGGAAGTCAAGTTCACCCGCCACAACGTGTTCGAGCGGGACCGGAACACCTGCCAGTATTGCGGTCGGATCTTTGAGCGCAGCGATCTCAATCTGGACCATGTCCTGCCGCGCGACCGCGGCGGTCAGACGACGTGGGAAAACATCGTTTGCTCCTGCATTCCCTGCAACACGCGGAAAGGGAACCGGCTGCCGCATGAGGCCAGCATGCAGCTGGTCCGCAAACCGAAGCGGCCCAAATGGAGGCCGTTTGTGAACATCACCTTCACCCAGCATCACCACGACAGTTGGCGGCATTTTCTCGACCTCGCCTACTGGAATGTGGAACTGGGCGATTGAGCCCTTACTCTCCGGTATGCCGCCCGCTCCTAGGCGGCCACGGCTTGCAGCGTGAAAACAAGATACGCGGCCGCGCCGGCCGCCAGAATGGACAGTCCGGCCAGAGCGTAAAGCGCGTAGCCGACCAGATCCTTTTTGTTGGCATCGCGGGCGACGGGCGAGGACCGCACAAAATTCGCCGGGCGGGAGCTTTTGGTGGCAACCGTGGCCGTGGCAGACTGGGACTCGGGCAGAGGCTGGGACAAAGCCCCCTCTTCCTCGGCCGAAAAAACCGCTTCTACGCGGCCGAAACGCACCTCGTCGCCTTGCTGCAAAATGGCATCAGTCACCTGCTCCCCGTTGACAAACGTGCCGTTGGTGGAACCCAAGTCGTGAAGGTGGTATTTGTCCCCTTCAAAAAAGAGCTCGGCATGATGGCTGGAGACCGAGCCGTCGTCAATTTGCACGGTGTTGTCGGCCAGGCGTCCAACCGTGACCTTTTCCTCGTTCAGGTCATGGGTGACATGGTTGTCCTCGGAGAGAAAAATCTGGAGCTGGGGCATGGGAACTCCTTAAACTTTTTCCTCCGCGGCATCAACCTCTTTGGCAAACTCCGCAAAGAAATAGGCTGCGTCATGCGGCCCCGGTGACGCTTCCGGGTGATACTGCACGCTGAAGGCGGGCAGTTCCCGATGGCGCAACCCCGCGACCGTTCCATCATTGAGGTTGATGTGCGTGACCTCAACTTCCGGTGGCAAGGAACCAGGATCAACCGCGTAGCCGTGGTTTTGAGAAGTGATGGCCACCTTGCCGGAACGAAGGTCCTTCACCGGCTGATTCGCGCCGCGGTGCCCGAATTTCAGCTTGAAGGTCTTCCCTCCCAAGGCCAGCGCCAGGATTTGATGACCGAGACAAATGCCAAACAACGGAGTTTTTCCAATTAGTCCCCGAACTGCATCGTGGGCGAATCCGAGGGCCGCCGGATCGCCGGGGCCGTTGGACAGAAAAACGCCCTCGGGTTTCAGCGCAAGCACCTCTTCCGGCGGCGTCCGCGCCGGAACCACCTGAACGGAAAATCCATTCTGACGGAGCGAGCGCAGAATGTTTGTTTTCAACCCGAAATCATAGGCCACGATTTGCCGCGTGGCCGGAGGTAAAGCCTCGGAAACATTCCCCTGCCCGTCCCGTTCTACATCATCTTTTTCCACGCTGCTGGCCTGGATCCATCGGCGGCTCAGCCGGCTCTCCGCGTCCCAACCGTAGGAATCCGCCGCAGTGACTTCCTGAACAAAATCCACGCCTTCGTAAGGAGTTTCCCGGGCCAGTCGCACGGCCTCCGCTTCGGTGGTCGGATGGACGACGATGGCGGCCCGCATCGCGCCGCTGGTGCGGAGCCTGCGGGTCAGAGCGCGGGTGTCGATGCCCTGGATGCCAGGAATGCCGTGCCGGGAAAGATAATCGTGCAGGGTTTCCTGCGAACGCCAGTTGCTGGCCAGCGGGCTCAGTTCCTCGATCACAAACCCACGCACCTGCGGAGCCCGACTCTCAACGTCGAGGGAATTGATACCGTAGTTGCCGATCAACGGATAGGTCATGGCCACGATCTGGCCGCGGTACGACGGATCGGTCAGCACCTCCTGATAACCGGTCATGGAGGTGTTGAAGCAAATCTCCCCGGCTTGCGCCACCTCTGCACCGAATGATTCGCCACGAAAAATTGTTCCATCCTCCAAAGCCAGCAATGCGTCCAT
>JBMOHI010000370.1:0-3023 GCA_049317925.1 Terrimicrobiaceae bacterium | reverse complement strand
CGCCGCGAAACCTACGATCAGGAATACGCCGCCATTATCAAAAAGGAAGGCGTCCCGTTTTTCCCCAAGGCCATCAGCAAGGATCTCGTCGCCGCGGCCATCGTCATCTTCGGCATTCTCTTTTGCGCAGCTTTCTTCGGACCCAAGATGCCGAACGGTCCGGCCGATCCCACCCAGATTGATACCCTGCCGCGGCCGGATTTTTACTTCCTCTGGATTTTCGCCGTGGCGGCGCTGCTGCCGGACTACACCGAAACCTTCCTGCTCCTCGCGGGCGGACCGGTCATTCTCCTCATTCTTTTCGCCCTGCCATTCGTCAATAACACCGGGGAGAAAAGCTGGCGGCGCCGGCCGATCGCGG
This sequence comes from Terrimicrobiaceae bacterium, assembly GCA_049317925.1. Classification (GTDB taxonomy): domain Bacteria; phylum Verrucomicrobiota; class Verrucomicrobiia; order Chthoniobacterales; family Terrimicrobiaceae; genus CAMASH01. The sequence goes on along the minus strand of JBMOHI010000370.1, from coordinate 2,662 downwards.
TCATCACCGTCATTTTGATTTATGTCGTTCTGGGCATCCTGACCTATCTCGGACACACCTCGCCCTGGTCGCCGGAGATGAATGCCTGGACCAGCGTGACCACGGAAAAATCGCGCGTCCTCGGGCGCAGTCCTCTCGAACTTCAGGGGCTCGTCCTTTTGCAGAACAAGCAGTGCCGCAACTGCCACGCCATCGATGGCGAGGGCGGTCAGCGCGGGCCGGACCTCGCGAACGTGGGCACCCGTCTGACCAAGGACCAACTCATCCGCCAAATCATCCAGGGCGGCGGCAACATGCCCGCCTACGGCAACAAACTTTCGCCCTACGAAGTGGATGCGCTCGTCGCCTACATGGTGTCCCTGCGTCCGGAGGGCCAGCTTCCCGCGCGGGATTCCACCGTGCCCGCTGTGCCGCCGAAGGAGCAATCACACACCTCGCTCCCGCCCAAACCGCACGGCGAAAGTTGAGCCGGTCGGGTAGCACAGGCTTCCGGCTTGTGGGCGCGAAACCATCACAAGCGGGAAGCTTGTGCTACTCTTCGTATCTGTGAACACCGAGTCCGCCGCGCTTGCTTCCTGGGCTTTCGAGCCTTTGCCGGCCTTCGGTCTTCTTTTCACCGCCCTCATCTATTCCCGCGGCTGGAGAAAACTCCACCGTCAGGTGCCTGCGCGCTATCCGGTCTGGCGGCTCCTCTGCTTCCTTGCCGGTCTGGCCACCCTCTATATTTCGTTCGCCTCCCCGCTCGACGCCTTTGCCTCGTTTCTCCTGATCTCGCACATGGTGCAGCATCTCCTGCTGACCATGGTGGCGCCGTGCCTCATCTGGCTCGGTGCTCCCCAGTTGCCCATGCTGTGCGGACTGCCCCGCCAATTCGTCGCCAAGGGGCTCGGTCCCTTTCTGCAATGGAAGGGTCTGCTCAACGTGATCCATGCCGTCATGCATCCCGCCGTGAGTTGGTTGCTTTTCACCCTCAGCAACATTCTCTGGCATGTGCCCCATTTTTACGAACTCGCGCTGGGATCCGATGGCTGGCACCAGGTTGAACACTTCTGCTTCCTTGCCACCGCCCTGATGTTTTGGTGGCACGTCATCCAGCCCTGGCCCGGCCGGCCGTACTGGCCCCGCTGGGCCATGATTCCCTACCTTCTGCTCGCCGATCTCCAGAACACCGCTCTGGCGGCTTTCCTCACGTTCTACGATCGCATTCTTTATCCCACCTACGAAAATGCTCCGCGCATTGTCAGCCTTAGTCCACTGGAAGACCAGGCCGGCGCCGGGGTGATCATGTGGGTGCCCGGCTCGATGGCATTCCTCCTTCCCGCCGCCGCGATCGCCATGCAATTGCTCGGGCCTAAAAATCTGCGGCGTCCCGCAGAAAAAAAACCGAAAATCGCTGCAACGGATGCGAAGCAACGGCCAGGCTTTCAAATTCCGAAACCGAAAATTCCCGAGCCCTTCGATCTCTTTCGCCTTCCCTTCCTCGGCCCGGTCCTGCGCATGCGGTATTTCCGCCGCAGCCTGCAAATCGTGCTGCTCACACTTGCCGCGCTGATCATCCTCGACGGACTGCTTGGCCCGCAGATCAGCCCCATCAACCTCGCCGGGGTCCTGCCGTGGACGCATTGGCGCGCATTTACCGTCATCGGCCTGCTCGCCGTCGGCAACCTCTTCTGCATGGCCTGCCCCTTCACCTTCGTGCGCGATCTGGGCCGGAGAGTTCTGCCCGCCCGCTTCGCGTGGCCCCGGGCGCTGCGTTCCAAGTGGCTCGCGGTCGCACTCATCGTCATTTACCTCTGGGCTTACGAAGCGTTCGATCTCTGGGACCGGCCGTCCGCGACGGCCTGGATCATTCTCGGATATTTTCTCGCCGCCCTGCTCATCGATGGATTTTTTCGCGGGGCGAGTTTTTGCAAATTCGTCTGCCCGATCGGGCAATTTCATTTCGTCCAATCCCTCGCCTCACCCTTCGAGGTCAAAGTCCGCCAGCCCGATGTTTGCGCGTCCTGCCGCACCTTCGATTGCATCAAGGGCAACGCCGTCCAGCGCGGCTGCGAACTCGAACTCTTCCAGCCCAAAAAATCCGGCAACATGGACTGCACCTTCTGTCTCGACTGCGTGCAGGCCTGCCCGCACGACAACGTGGGCCTGATTGCCGTTGTGCCCGGAGCCGATCTCATCGCGAATCGTCCCCGCTCTTCCGTGGGAAACTACGGCAAACGCCCGGACCTCGCAGCGTTGGTGCTTGTTCTCACCTTCGGGGCCTTTGCCAACGCGGCGGGAATGGTTCTTCCTGTGCTGAACGGCCTCGAGTTTCTCTCGAAAAACCTCGGCCTCTCCGGTGACCTCGCCCTCGTCACGATTCTGTCGCTGTTTGTCCTCGTCGTGTTGCCTGCGCTCGCGGCGGGACTGGCGGCAAAATGCAGCAGCGTCCTGGCGGGAAATTCCCTGCGCGAAAACTTCTGCCGGTTCTCCCTCGCTTTGGCCCCTCTGGGTTTCGGCATGTGGCTGGCGCATTTTGCCTTCCACTTTTTCACGGCCGCCCTGACCCCGCTCCCGGTCTTCCAGCGCATGGCTCGTGAGGCGGGCCTTACCGCCGCTGAACCGATGTGGACGGTGCCGTCCTGGGCCTTCTACCAACTCCCCGGGCTGGAGTTGCTCCTGC
>JBMOHI010000369.1:0-3032 GCA_049317925.1 Terrimicrobiaceae bacterium | reverse complement strand
CATAGGCGCGCAGACGGTCGCCGATGCTGTATTCCTCGGTCACGACCCGTTCGCGGGAGGGCATTGTTCCCTCGAATTTTCCGAGATCAATGATGACGTCCGATTTCTCGAAACGCCGCACGGTTCCACTCACAATTTCCCCGGCGCGATCTTTGAACTCCTCATAGATCATGTCCTTCTCGATCTGGCGGATGCGCTGGTTGATGGCCTGCCGGGCGGCTTGGGCGGCGATACGGCCGAAATCCCGCGGGGTGACCTCGACCTCCAGTTCGTCCCCCGGCTTGACATCGGCCTTGAGGGCGCGGGCCTTCGAGAGAATGATCTCGTCGTGGGGATTGGTCACCTTCTCGGAGGCAATCAACTTCGCCATGGCGCGAATCGCCCCGGTTTTAGGATCGATCTCAATGCGCAACTCGCGGGTACCGGAGGTAAAGTTTTTCTTCGAAGCCGCTAGGAGCGCGTCAGAAATTGCCTCGACGAGCACTTCGCGTTTAATGCTGCGCTCACGCTCGAGGTAATCAAGCATTGCAATGAGTTCGGAGTTCATAAAATCGTTAGTTCCAAAGATGAAAAAAGCGGGATCGGATCCCGCTTGTTCTCATGGATGGGAACTGAACACTATGAACCCCGATCCTCTGTAGGTCAAGGGTCAAGAGGAGGGGATTTTCGAGACGCGGCTTCGATCACGAACGCAGCGCATAGAAATCCTCAAAATCCAAACCCGCGTGCAGGACCCTCCCCGCCTCCAAATACTCGGGAGTGGCAACCTCCGCGGAACAGAGCCGTCCGTAGATTTCCCGCAGGCGTTTCCCATAATCCCCCAAGTCGAACCGATCCTCCACCACCTTCCGGTTGGGCGCCACCAATGAAGGCGTTCGGGCTGGCTGTGGCGGGGAAATCTCGCCCGCAGGCAAAGAACCGCGGGCAACCCCTTCGATTACTCGTCTCTGCAACGTTTCGTCCAGCCGCCCGAAATCCACCCCGCTCGGCTGGATCAGCGCGGTTTCCGCCAACCGGACGAATTCCACGCGGAAATCCACCCCGTAGGCCGCACACGTTGCGCGGACTTTGCTTTCCACCAGTTCCCTGACCGCCTCAAGACCGATCCATTCGAGGGGAATGTCTAATCGCTCGTAAAGTGAGTCCAGGATCAACCCGGCCCGGCGAAAATCCTGAGTCACGGACGGAAGGTCACGCCCAACCAGGGGACAGCCGGCGAGCCACGGTTCCAGAAACGCCATGCCAAACCCCTCCGCCACGCTGGTCGTCAGACAAACGTCCGCCCCGAGCAAAAAATCCCGCGTCGGACGCCCCAGCAAACCCTGCGCATCGAAAACAACCGGCAGTCCCAGCGCTTCGGCGAAGGATTTCCACTCATCGTGCCGTTCACGATCAGGACCGGTTTGTGGTGCGGCTGTCAGCACGACTTTCTCACCCGGCGGGGCCAGCGCCGACCAGAGCAAGGCCTCGCCAATGTTCTTCCGGCGGATGGCGCGGGTGGGATAGACAAGCAGACGCTCGGCTCCCAATTCCTCCTTCCGGACCGGGCTACCCCCGGCGGTCAGGGAAACCGGATTGGGCAGAAGTTCGCAGAACGAGGTCAGTCCGGCCTGCTGGAGCCGACCCCGGTCCGCGGAATTCAAGGTGGCATAACCAATCCGTGGAGCAACTGGGTAAAGGCAACGGCTCAATCCCGCCGTTCCCTCTAACTCCGCCAGTAGGCCGCGATAGTTGGACGGGCGTCCGTTTTCGGCAAAGTCGTGGATCTGCAAAAGCAGACTGCGACCCTCCGCCGCCCAGCGGGAAACGGCCCGAGGAAGGGCAAAATTTTTTCCGAGGCTATGGTTGTGCAGGTGCAGGATATCCGCCCCGCCCTGCCAGTGCCGGGACAATACACCTTGCACCGCGGCCTGAAGGTCACCGGCCCGGTGGGAGGACACGGCGTATGCCAGATCGGGCACCACGGCGAGGGATTCCTGTGGAATCCGGCAGTCCGGCGGCGGCGGTTCCCCCACAATCACCAAAGGCTCGCACCCGTCGCGCCGCAAGGCCTCGCAGGCCATCTCGATCACACGCGTCACCCCGCCCGGGCGCAGATGGAAATGCAGAATGGCAACGCGCATCACGCGGGACGACGCGGGAATTTTTGCCGGTACGCAGGAACTTCGTTCAGGGGCGGCCGTTCGACGTCCTGGAGCGGTGCCTCGATCAAATTCATCACCCCTTCGGCGCGGACAAAATGACGGTAAATCTCCGCCGGATCACTCTTCATTGTCACCAACCCCGCCGTCCGGGCCCGGCGGAAAAACGCCGACAAAATGGCAAAGCTCATCCGTCCGAGCGAACCCGTATCCTGATGGCGGTGGATGCGCACATCGAGATCGCATTGACCGATCCGCCCGGCCCCCCAGCGCAGAAAGACATCTAACAAATGGGCCGTCTCCACCCCGTAGCCCGTCGGCATCGGGATAGCTTCCAGCACCTCGCGCCGCGCCGCATACTCGCCCGCCAGCGGCTGCACTAGGCCGGCCAGTTCGGGAAAAAAGAGCGAGAACAACGGACGCACCAGCGCCTCGGTGACCCGTCCCCCACCCGCCGGACGCACCCCCATTTCGGCGGCGGCATGCGGACGGTCGTAGAATCCCTTCACATAAGAGAGTTCCGGATTCAGCAAAAGAACCCCCAGCGGACCATAAACAAACCGCGGATGCATATTGCGTACATCGCCATCGACGAAACACAGGATGTCACCGGTCAGATGATGAACCGCCTTCCAGATGTTCTCCCCTTTGCCAATAGCCGGACCCGTTCCCGGCAGAATCTCGGCAGCCAGACAAACCTCCGCGCCCGCCGCCGTCGCGACTTCGCGGGTCCGATCCGTCGAGCCTGAATCGATCACAGCGATTTCATCCAAAAGCGGGAGTTCGTCCTGCAGTCCGTGTTTCAGACAACGCACCACCTCACCGATGGTGTCCTCCTCATTCAAGGCGGGAATGCACAACGAGAGACGCAGACCCTGACGCTGCTTCGCC
>JBMOHI010000368.1:0-3035 GCA_049317925.1 Terrimicrobiaceae bacterium | reverse complement strand
GCAAGGCGCCGGACCGTTCCGAGTCCATCGTCATCATGATCGGAGTGGACGGATTCCGCTGGGACTATCTGGAAAAATTCCGCCCGCCCAATCTCCTGCGCCTGGCCGCGCAGGGGGTCACCTCCGAGCGCATGATTCCGGCATTTCCCTCGCTCACCTTTCCGAATTTCTACACACTGGCCACCGGACTCCGCCCCGAGAATCACGGCATCATTGGCAACACCATGTTCGATCCGGACTTCAACGCGAAGTTTGCCCTTGGCAGCCCGTCCGTGCAGGAGAGCCGGTGGTGGGGAGGCGAACCGGTCTGGGTCACGGCGGAAAAGCAGGGGATTCGCGCGGCCTGCATGTTCTGGCCCGGCTCGGAGGCGGAGATTGCCGGGGTCCGGCCCTCCGAATGGAGGAAGTATCAGCACGATTTCCCGCCCGATGCCCGCGTCCAGACCGTGCTCGACTGGCTGGCTGCGCCGCCCGAGAAACGCCCCCGCCTCGTCACCTTGTATTTTCACGAAGCCGATACGGCGGGTCATCGCTTCGGACCGGATTCTCCGGAAACCGCGAAGGCGGTCGCCACGGTTGATGCTGCCATCGGAAAGCTCGTCGCAGGGATTCAAAAACTGCATCTCACCGACCGGACCAATCTCATCATTGCGTCCGACCACGGCATGACCGAAGTCAGTTCTGATCGCACGATTGTCTTGGGTCAGTTCCTTGATTTGAAGGACGTCCAGATCGATTTCTCCGGTGCCGTGGCCGGTTTGCGTCCGTTGCGCGGAACGGTGGAGGAACTCTACGAGAAGCTTGTCGTCCACCAGGCCCATTTCAAAGTTTACCGTCGTGAGGAGGTTCCCGCCCGCCTGCACTTTCGCAATCACCGTCGCATTCCGCCTCTGGTCCTGATCCCGGAAGAAGGGTGGTTGGTTCTGCCCAGACTTCCGTTGGCAAACTCCACCGACAAGCCCATCCCGCGTGCGACCCATGGATTCGACGCGGAGCTTCCGTCCATGGGCGCTCTCTTCATCGCGGCGGGTCCGGCGTTCCAGCAGGGCGTGACACTTCCGCCGTTTGAAAACATCCACATTTACAATCTCGTCTGCGCGTTGCTCGGTCTCAAACCCGCGGTCAACGATGGCGATCAGCGATTGATCGATCAGGCCCTGTTGAAAAACTAGGCGTCCTTTTTGTGTCCGGCCGGATGTTCCGCGGTTTCAAAAACCACCGGGGTGTGATGGCGGCCCGAACTGACCTGGGCCACATGCAGGCCGACCAACCGGGCCATCATCACCACCAGCAGAATCTGGCCTACGACGGCTTCCAGCACGGCGAGACTGCGCGAGATCTCGCCGGCAGGAATGATATCGCCGAATCCCACGGTGGTCAGGGTGGTGAAACTGAAGTAAATGAGCCACCCAGCGTCCGGTTTGATCACGGAGCCCGCTGTCGGACCGCCCGCCGGAACCACCAGGAAACTCCCCGGCACGATCAATTCGACCAAGGAAAAGACGAAGCCGGCCAGCACGCCGATCAGAAGATAAATCGAGGCGGCACCGAACAGGATGTTTCCATCGACGAGGGGTGCGCTGAACACGGCCCGTGTCACCACGGCGATGACATAGAGGAGGAAGAGAATCTGGCCGACGAGATGCACGGCGGTGAGGGCGTGGTGGCGGAAAACCGTGCTGAGATAAAGGGAGATCAGGACAAGACCGCCCAGAACGGCAAACGCGGCTCGGTTTCCCGAGGTCTTCCAGATGGCGAATCCCGAAGCCAGGGTGAGGACCAACACCAACGGAGCGATCGAGCCCGCCCCGTGCATGACCGAGACCTCGCGGCCCAGTCCGCTGGTCAACGGGGCCCCGATGATGATTACCAGGAGGGACAAAACGAGCACGCCAAATGGATACTCTCCCGGCAGGTCGGTAAGTCGCGATCGTGAGCCGGACATTGGCGAAAAAGGTATCACATTCTGCGGCAGAACACAGAGGAAATTGCCGTGACTGGCCGCCGGCCTGCGGCATGATCGGGGGGATGAAACTCGACCTGCCGGCCCGCCCGTTTGGCGGATATATTTTTGACTGCGATGGAACGATTGCCGACACGATGCCGATTCACTACCGCGCGTGGAGTCAGGCCATGGAGGACTTCGGCGGCACGTTTCCCGAGGATCTTTTTTATCAATGGGGTGGCATGCCCACGGCGGTGATCGTGGAGGAGATCAATAAAAAATTCGGCCTCGCCCTTGATGTTGAGGCCACCGTGCACCGCAAGGAGCGGCACTATCTGGAGAATGTTCACCAGGTTCAACCGGTCATGCCCGTGCTGGAAATCGCCCGCGGCATGCATGGGGTCAAACCCCTGGCCATTGCTTCGGGCGGACACCGGGAAATGGTTGAGGCCACGCTGAACGCGATCGACATCATTGGCATGTTCGATGCCATTGTTTGCGCGGAAGATTATGACAGGGGCAAACCGTTTCCCGATCCGTTTCTTCTGGCGGCCGAGCGCATTGGAGTTCCTCCGGAGGATTGTCTGGTTTTCGAGGACAGCCCGACCGGAGTCGACGCGGCCAAGGCTGCGGGCATGCACTATGTTTTTGTGCCCTCGGCGGGCCGGCCGTTATGAGGCGCTTTCTCCTGCTGCCGGTTCTCCTCGGCCTCGCGCTGACGGCATCAGCGGCAGACTACGGGCAGAAAGTTGAATTCGCCAAAAGCCGGACGCTGGCCTTTCCCGATTGCGAGTTGGTTTTCCTGGGCCAGCGCCGGGTGGCTTCCCCCGTGTTTAAGCCGGGTTTCACCTTCTACGATTTCCGGGTTACATCCGGAGGCGAAACAAAAACCGTCAGCTGGTCCAGCGGCACCGGGGAGATCGGACCGGCGCTCTTTGAAATCGCGGGCAAGAGGTTTCTTCTGGAATTGAAAGCGTCGGAGGCCAGCAAGGGCTGGTTGAAGGAAAACGAACTCGTGCTCTGGCGCGACCGGATTAAACAGTAAACTCTTCCAGGGATGGCACGGCACGGACAATTCCGTGTCGTCTTG
>JBMOHI010000367.1:0-3036 GCA_049317925.1 Terrimicrobiaceae bacterium | reverse complement strand
TCGACCGCCACGGTGGCGACGAGCGCATCCGGATGGGTGGCGAGAAATCCTTCCGCCACCCGCAGCGTGGGAATCGCCGCCCCGCAACCCAGCCCGGTCAGATCATTGAGAAACGCATCGTCGCGCAGGCCGGCCCGCTCGGCCAAATGACTCGAAACGCCCGGACACAAATATCCCGTGCAGGTGCAAACCATGAGGGCGTCAATCTCCCGCGGCTCGATGTTCGCCTGGCGGCAGGCCGTTTCCAAAGCCCGCGCCGCGAGGGCAGGCGCCGTGCGCTCGAAAGCTTTGTTCAAGGCTTCCGCGTCCATGGCGAAGAGTTGCTCCGGTTCGATGGCGTAGTGGCGGGTATCCACCCCGGATGCTCCGGATAAAACCGCCTCGATCATCTTGAATCCCCGGCGGCTCAGTCCGGTGCCGGAGGGATTACTCTTCAAAACAGCGAGGGCTTCCAACTGGGTCAAACACCGGTCCGGAAACGCGCTGGCGAGGGATTGTAAATACATCCGCTTAGCGCAAAGCGTGGAAACAGAAATTGAAGGGCAGAAGCTTGGAGCGCGTCACGGCGGCGAGGAAGGCTTGTCCGCGGGGCCGGGTCAAGAACGGATGCATGGCCTGTGCGCAAATCAGCCGGAGGGAAAACTTCCGCTGCAACTGACCGCGCAGCGTTTTCCCGGTGTTCTTCCAATCCTCCGCGCCGGTCGCATAGCGCAGCAGGGGGGTGACCGCGAGGGCGGCCGATTCGAATGCCATCGACATCCCGTTTCCGGTAAAGGGCGGGATCATTCCGCAGGCGTCGCCGAGGGTCATCATTTCCGGGCGGGATCGCTGCCAGCCCAGACGAAATCCCGCCACCGCCGCGAGGGAACTTTCATCGACCCCGGCCGCTTCCATTCTGTCGGCCAGCGAGGACAAGCCGCCCCGGCGAAGATGTTTTTGCAGAAGCCCCGTTCCGTCCAACGTTTTGTCCAGGCGGAACAGGCCGCAAACATTGACCGTGTCAGACCCGACCCGGGCCAGACCGGCATAGCCATTGCGTCCCAGATGCATCTCCAGATCGGCCTTCAGCGGCATGTTGTGGACGTGGCATTTGAGTCCGATCCATTCGCCCCGCGCAGGAATTCTCCCGGCGCACCAAACCAGTCCCTCGCGATCTTCCGGCTGCTGACGCGACCGCTCATGCAAGGCTCCGCCCAGCTCTTGAAACCTCCGGCGCATGGCATCATCAAGAACATGGCGGGAGATTCCCCGGGCGGATACCGGAAGCGCGGCGGCGAAAATCTTTTCCCCGCCGTAAAACCACGCGGTCGTCCGCTGTTTTTCCGCCCCCACAAGCAGATCTGCAATGCCCAACGATTCCAACACCGCGGGCCGCACCCCGCTGATAAATTCTCCGCAAACGCGATGCCGCGGATAGCTCCCCGCCTCGTGCAGATCCACCGGCACGCCACGATGCCGCAAAGCGATGCCGAGCGACAGGCCGGCCAGTCCTCCACCCGCAATGGTGATTGCACGTTTCATCCCCTCCAAGCCAGCAGGCGCACTGAACCGCGCCAGTCCACCGATTCCCGCACCTGCCAGTTTTTCAATCCCAGCAACCCGGGCAGTTCACCCGGACGAAACCCCGCATCAATACTCACCCTCATGTCGTGCCGGGTAACCTTGCCAATGAACGGCCACATCAGCCCGCCCCAAACGTGCGGCAGCGTCGCCCGCCACGGTTCACAAAAACAGATCACGGGAAACTTACGCAGCAGCTCCCCCAACTGACGCAGTTCTTCATCCGGGAAATGATGGAGAATCATCGTCCCCACCACGATATCGGCCCGGCAGCCGGACAACGCGGAAACGAGGTCTTCGCGTTTCCATGCAATCTCCGCCGGCAGATCATCCGGCCGGGGCGCTAGATCAATTCCCGTGACCTTCACGTGCATGAATCGCCGGGAAAGCTTGCGACAAAGCCTCCCCTCCCCTGCGCCGATCTCAATAACTTGGAGAGGCGGTTGTGCCAACCGCCTGTCGAAACCCACGACACCCGACCCAAGCGCCTCGACAAGGCCCTTTTCCACCCAGCGAAAATTTCCCATCAGGCCGTTGATCAGACGCAAGTCCCACCGGCTCCGTCGCGCCTCGGGGTCGTCCGGAGGCAACCCGTCCAGCAATTCCGGAACCACGCGGCGGCCTGAAGTTGAGAGTTGAGTGTTGATAGGTGAGAGGCCGGAAACGGACTTTGCCCTCTCCACCCTCAACTCTCAACCCTCATCTCTTCTCCGATTGCCATCAGCCAGCCTCGTGCATAAAATAGGTGTTTGCTGTAATGAACACCGCGTCGCAATCCGTCATTTACCTCGACAATAACGCCACCACGCAAGTGGACCCCGCTGTTTTCGAGGCTATGGTGCCGTGGCTGCGCGACGAATACGGCAATCCCTCCAGCGTCTATGCGCTGGGCAAACGCGCCGCCGCCGCCCTCGACACCGCCCGCGAACAGGTTGCCGGGCTGATCGGCAGCACCCCGGAGGAAATCCTTTTTACAAGTTGCGGTTCGGAGTCCCTCAACACCGCCATCCTTTCCGCCGCCTCCCTCGATCCCGACAAGACCCACATCGTCACCACCGCGGTCGAACACAGTGCCACCGTCAAGCTGTGCGAACACCTGGCCCGCCGCGGCTACGAAATCACCTGGCTGCCGGTGGACCGGCTGGGCCGCCTCGATCTGGATAAACTCGAACGCGCCATCCGCCCGGACACCGCCCTGGTCACACTCCTCTGGGCCAACAACGAAACCGGCGTGCTTTTTCCCATCGAGGAAATCTCCCGTCTCACCAACGCCAAAAAAGTCCCCCTCCACGTGGACGCGGTTCAGGGCGTGGGCAAGCTGCCGTTGAATGTTGCGGACCTCAACGCCCAATTCGTCTCCCTCTCCGGCCACAAACTTCATTGCCCGAAAGGCATCGGTGCCCTCTACGTCAACAAGCGCATGCGGTTCACCCCGTGGTTGCGCGGCAGCCAGGAAAACAGCCGCCGCGGCGGCAC
>JBMOHI010000366.1:0-3042 GCA_049317925.1 Terrimicrobiaceae bacterium | reverse complement strand
CTCAGCAACGCCTCGAAGTTCACCGAACGGGGCCGCGTCTGTCTCACCATCGAACGACGGCCCAGTCCCGGGGGTGAGCGCATTGTTTTCCTCGTCAGCGACACCGGCATCGGCATGACCCCCGAGCAACTCGGCAAGCTCTTTCAGGCCTTTACCCAGGCCGACGCCTCCACCACCCGCAAATACGGCGGCACCGGCCTCGGGCTCATCATCAGTCGCAAATTCTGCCAGATGATGGGTGGCGATATCACGGTCTCCAGCACCCCCGGCCAGGGCACCACCTTCACGGTTGACCTTCCCACCGTCGTGACCGAACCCCTGCCCGAAGCGGCTCTTCCGGCCACCGCGAAATCAACCACCTCCGCCAGTGCGAGCAAACTCATCCTTGTCATTGATGACGATCAGGACTCGGCCGACATTCTCCAGCGCAATCTGACCAAGTCTGGCTATGAAGTCGTCGTCGCACTCAATGGAGCCGACGGCATCGCCATGGCCCGCAAGTTGAAGCCCTCCGCCATCACGCTCGACGTCATGATGCCCGGCCTCGACGGCTGGTCTGTGCTCACCACTTTGAAATCCGAACCCGAGACCTCGCACATTCCCGTCATCATGGTCACTATGTTGCAGGATCGTCAGTTGGGCTTCACCCTCGGCGCGTCAGAGTTCCTGACCAAGCCGGTGGACCACACCAAACTGCGCGGGGTTTTGGCCAAATATTGCGGACACCCCGCCGCCTATGCCCTCGTGGTGGACGATGATCCCGGCAATCGCGAAATCATCTGCCGCTTGCTGGAGAAGGAGGACGTCCGTTTTCAGGAGGCCGCCAACGGCAGTGTCGCCCTCGAGTTGGTCGCGGCCGAGATCCCTGGACTAATTCTTCTGGATCTCATGATGCCGGTCATGGATGGATTTGAGTTTCTGACCCTGCTCAGACAAAATCCGTCATTCGCAAAAATTCCCGTCGTGGTCATTACCGCCAAGGATCTGTCGGCGGAAGATCGCGAGCGTCTCCATGGCAGCGTGAACCAGATCATTCAAAAGGGAGCCTTGGATCGCGACAAACTTCTCCACCAAATAACCTCCATGCTCGCGCGGGAGGGCGTCAAAGTTTAACAATTCTCCGCCATGCCAAAGATCCTCCTCGTCGAAGATAACGAAATGAACCGCGACATGCTCTCGCGCCGTCTCACCCGCCGCGGCTACGAGGTGGTCATGGCCGCGGATGGGCAGGAAGGCGTGAACCTGGCCGCTTCCGCCGCGCCCGATGTCGTTCTCATGGACATGAGCCTGCCCGTGATTGACGGATGGGAAGCCACCAAACGGATCAAGGCCGATCCTGCCACGGCGGCTCTCCCGGTCATCGCGCTCACCGCGCACGCCATGTCCGGCGACCGCGAGCAGGCCCTGGCGGCGGGATGCGACGATTACGACACCAAGCCGATCGAACTCGACCGCCTCCTCGGCAAAATCGCCACGCAACTTGAACGCGCGGGCAAACAGGCTCCCGCCAACTGACCGTGCCGGAATCCGATCACGATAAACCGCTGGCGAAACTCCGCCACGACCTGCGCACTCCGATCAATCACATCCTCGGTTTCAGCGAACTGCTCGGGGAGGATCTGGCGGACCGCGGGGTAAAGGATCTCGATGATCTGGATAAGGTTCAAACCGCCGCGCGGCAGTTGCTGGAGTTGATCGACACCAGGCTGTCCGACGAGAACTTTAGCGGCTTTGTCTTTCAGGAAGCGGTTGCCTCATCCGATTACCAGAAAATCACCACCTCGCTCGATTCGTCCGTTGCCGAATACACCGAACACCTTTCCAAACTCACGGGCTGCATTCTTGTCGTGGACGATCATCCGGAGAACCGGGAAGTCCTGGTCAAGCGTCTCGAACGCCAGGGCCACCGGACCGCTCAGGCGGATAACGGCCGCCACGCCCTTGAGATGATGGCCGCGGGTTCCTACGACCTCGTTTTACTCGACGTCATGATGCCGGAGATGGACGGCTACACTGCCCTCGGCCGGATGAAGGCCGATCCCGCCCTGCGCCATATTCCGGTTATTATGATTTCCGCTCTCGACGAAATCGAAAGCGTGGTCCGCTGCATTGAAACCGGCGCGGAGGATTTTCTGCCCAAGCCCTTCAACCCGACGTTGCTCCGCGCCCGGATCGGCGCGAGCCTGGAAAAGAAAGCCTTCCGCGATCAGGAACAAGCCTACCTCCGGCAAATCGAGGAAACCCAAAAACGCCTGGAAGACGAACTCCAGGAAGCCGCCAAGTATATCATCTCCATCCTGCCCCCGCCGATGGAGAAACCCTTTCCCATCGCCTGGGCCTATGATCCCTCGACCGAACTCGGCGGCGATTCGTTCGGCTATCACTGGATCGACGAAACGCACTTTGCCATCTACCTCCTCGACGTCTGCGGTCATGGCGTGGGCGCGGCTTTGCTTTCGGTTGCCGCCATCAATGTTCTACGTTCCGGATCCCTCAAAGAAGTGGACTTCCTCGATCCCTCCAGCGTTCTGGCCGGACTAAACGACACCTTTCAGATGGAACGGCACAACAACATGTACTTCACCATCTGGTATGGCGTTTATCACGCGCCCACCCGGAAGCTCCACTACGCCTCCGGCGGCCATCCGCCAGCCGTTCTACTCAACCCGGAAAGCGGAACGGATACCGTTCAACCGCTCGATGTCAGCGGCATGCTCATCGGGGCCATGCCGGGAATGCGCTACGACAGCGGAACCGTCACCATCCCGGCAAACTCCCGGCTCTTCGTCTATTGCGACGGGGCCTATGAGATCAAACGTCCCGATGGCACCATGATCAGTTACGAACACGATTTCCTGCCCTTCCTCAGCCGCAACGGCCGCAGCAAAACCCTGCCGGACGATGTCTTGCAATGGATCCGCGCCATTCACACCGGCAAGGATCTCGATGACGATTACTCGTTTCTCACAGTGGATTTTCCCGCCTGAGCCTTGACTTCCCGCACCGATTTTCAAATCTCCCTATCATGAATCTCACGATCGT
>JBMOHI010000365.1:0-3045 GCA_049317925.1 Terrimicrobiaceae bacterium | reverse complement strand
GACCACCTTGGACACTTCCAAATCCACGATCGTGATGAGATCGGGTTTGGTCAGGGTGTGGAAGACAATGATGTCATCAAGCCGGTTGAGAAACTCGGGTTTGAACACGCGCTTTGTCTCCTCGAGGATTTTGTCGCGCATGTTGTCGTAGTTGTCATCCAGTTTGGGCGCCCCAAAACCGAGCGTCATCTGCTTTTTGATCAACTCGGCCCCGACGTTCGAGGTCATGATGATGATCGTGTTCCGGAAATCGATCTTTCGGCCCATCGAATCGGTGACCTTGCCCTCTTCCAGAATTTGCAGGAGGAGGTGCATCACATCCGGGTGCGCTTTTTCGATTTCATCGAAGAGCACGACCGAATAGGGACGACGGCGAACGGCTTCGGAAAGCTGACCGCCCTCTTCATAGCCGACATAGCCGGGAGGCGAACCGATCAGGCGCGAGGCGGTGAATTTTTCCATGTATTCCGACATGTCGATTTGGATCAACGCATCGGGATCGCCAAACATGAACTCGGCCAGGGTGCGGGCGAGGAAGGTTTTGCCCACGCCGGTGGGGCCGAGAAAGACAAACGAACCGATGGGACGGCGGGGATCCTTGAGATCGGCGCGGGAACGGCGCAACGCCTTGCTGATGGCGATGACGGCTTCCTCCTGCCCGATGACCTTGCCCTTGAGTTCCTTTTCCATGGCCAGGAGCTTCTGGGTTTCGTGCTGCTCCATGCGCGAGAGCGGCACGCCGGTCCATTTGGAAACGACGTGCATGATCTCGTCTTCCGTGACCACAACTTCCTTCTCCTCCTTGTTGGCGCGCCATTCCGCCAGGATGCCGTCAAGGCGGTCCTTGGCCTGCTTCTCGGTGTCGCGCAGGGAAGCGGCTTTCTCAAAATCCTGGGCCTTGATGGCGGCTTCCTTGTCGATGCGGATGGCTTCGATCTCGGCCTCGATTTCCTTGACGTTGGGCGGGCGGGTCATGGCCGCGATGCGGGCGCGCGAGCCGGCCTCATCCATCACGTCGATGGCTTTGTCGGGCAGAAAACGGCCGGTGAGGTAGCGGTCGGAAAGCTTGGCGGCGGACTCAATAGCCTCGTCCAGGATCCGGGCCTTGTGATGCGCCTCGTATTTCGGGCGGATGCCTTTGAGGATCAAAATGGTTTCGTCCACGCTCGGAGCCTCGACCTTGACGGTCTGGAAGCGGCGCTCGAGGGCGGCATCCTTCTCAATATACTTGCGGTATTCGTTGAGGGTGGTGGCACCGATGCACTGGAGTTCGCCCCGGGACAGCGCAGGCTTGATGATGTTCGAGGCATCCATGGCACCTTCGGCCGAACCGGCACCGACGATGGTGTGCAACTCGTCGATGAAAAGAAGCACATTCTTCGTGCGGCGGATTTCGTCCATCACGGCCTTGATGCGTTCCTCGAACTGGCCGCGGTATTTCGTCCCGGCCACCATGAGAGCGAGGTCGAGTGTGATGACCTTCTTCTCGCGCAGGATTTCCGGCACTTCGCCGGCGATGATTTCCTGGGCCAATCCCTCGGCGATTGCGGTCTTGCCCACACCGGCTTCCCCGATGAGGACGGGATTGTTCTTGGTGCGGCGGCAGAGGATCTGAATCACGCGCTCGATCTCATCGGCGCGGCCGATCACAGGATCGAGCTCGCCTTTCTTGGCCATCTCGGTGAGGTCGCGGCCGAAAGCCCGGAGTGCGGGCGTCTTGCTGTCCTTCTTCCCACCGGTCTCGGAGGGAACACCTTCGCCTTCCTCCTGTGGTGCAAAGTTCGGATCGAGTTCCTTGAGAATTTCGTTGCGGGTGCGTTCGATGTCGACCTCGAGGCTTTTGAGCACGCGCGCGGCCACGCCTTCGCCTTCACGCAGGAGACCGAGGAGAATGTGTTCGGTTCCCACGTAGGAATGCTGCAAGGCCTTGGCTTCCTTGCCGGCCAGGGCGAGAACTTTTTTCACCCGCGGGGTGTAGGGAATGTTGCCGACCATTTTGGTTTCCGGACCGGAACCCACCTGCTTCTCCACCTCCATGCGGACGGTCTCCAGATCAAGACCCATCTTCTGCAGCACGTTAACCGCGACTCCCTGACCGAGTTTGATCAAACCAAGCAAGAGATGCTCGGTGCCCACGTAGTTGTGGTTGAAGCGGTCGGCTTCCTTGCGGGCCAGAGCGAGAACCTGCTGCGCTCGAGGTGTGAAGTTATTCATCATTTTCAGGCGAACCCGAGGGTTTGGTTGCGATTTTCGCAATGTCCGGCTCAGGAACGTCCTTCAACTTGGCCCGAATCAGGGCCGCGCGCAAGGTGTCCCTTTCCTCCGCCGTCATTTTTTGTGTTTGCGCACCTTTTTGCAAATGAGCGGGCTGGGTTTCGATAAACAACTCATCCACCGGAAACCGATGGGCGTCTGGGAACAAATTCAGATCAACCCCCAGTTTGATGACGGACAACAAATTCAGAGCTTCCTTGGAACTGATCGAATGGGCGTGGGAGAGCACCCCGTAAGCCCGGCCGATTTGATCCAGCAAAGTGACCGGTTTACGCTGCAGGAGCAGAGTGCGGGCGTTGCGCTCGTGTTCGATCACCGTCTGAATCACCTTGTCGAGCCGCTCGATGATTTCCTCCTCGGTTTCGCCCAAAGTGGTTTGGTTGGAAACCTGGAAAAGATTGCCCATGGCCTCGGTGCCTTCTCCGTGCAGGCCGCGGACGGCCAGTCCAATCTTGTTGACCGAGTTGATGATCTTGTTCATCTGCTCGCTCATGACCAGACCGGGCAGATGGAGCATGGCCGAGGCCCTCATGCCCGTGCCGACATTGGTCGGACAGGCCGTGAGGTAGCCGAGCTTGGCATGGAAGGCAAAATCGAGCATCGGCTCCAGTTCGCTGTCCGCCTGGTTGATCATGGAAAAAACCTTGCCCAGTTGCAGGCCGCAACAAATGGCCTGCATACGCAGATGGTCCTCCTCGTTGATCATGAAACTCAAGGTCTGCGGCACGTTCATCACGACCGCGCTGCCCACGCCCTTGGCGGCATGCTCGC
>JBMOHI010000364.1:0-3095 GCA_049317925.1 Terrimicrobiaceae bacterium | reverse complement strand
GTTCGATGGTGGCGATGACGTCGATGAGTTCGCCGAGGCGCTGTTTGTCGAGGCCGGGGCGGGCGTAGTCCTTGGGCAGGACACCTTTGAGGCGCGGGTTGTCGCGCTCGATGGCGACCATGGCATCGTCCACGGTCTTGCCAATGGTGGGCTGCTTGGCGCTGGCCTGGAGGTGGGACCAGCGGGCATCGGCGGGCACCCAGAAGACGTTCTCGGCTTTGTATTCGTCGGGGTCTTCGGCATTGGCCCCGGCGTAGTCGCCTTGGCCGCCGAGGAGCTTGGCGCGGTGTTCCTCGAAGGTGTCGGAGATGTATTTGAGGAAGATGAGGCCGAGGACGACGTGCTTGTATTCCGCCGCATCCATGTTGTTGCGGAGCTTGTCCGCCGTTAACCACAGCTTTTGTTCAAAGCCCAAGTTGGCAGTCGAGGTCTCGGTGTTCGTTTTACGGGCCATGACTAGAAATAGCGCCCCCGGGGCGAGATTGGGAACCGTTGTAGCCTGCAACCAAATGAGAGGAAAGAGTAAAGCAGGGAGGATGGAGCCGGGAGCGGGGAGGCTGGTGTCGTAGATTTGTAGCGGCGGTCCATGACCGTCGCACTTCTTCGCACCACCCATTCAAGCGACGGTCACAGACCGCCGCTCCAGCATCGCTCAGGCGACGAACCGCTGCGCGATGGGCATGCGGCGGCCCATGCCGAATGCGCGGCCGGTGACTTTGAGGCCGGGGGCGGCTTGCTCGCGTTTGTATTCGTTGAGATCCACGCGGCGGATTATCCAGCGGACGGTATGTTCGTCGAAACCGCGGGCGATGATATCGGACGAGGACAGATTCTCCTCCACGTAGAGGCGGAGGATTTCGTCGAGGAGGTCGTAGGGCGGGAGGGTGTCCTGGTCGGTCTGGTCGGGGCGGAGTTCGGCGCTGGGGGGTTTTTCGATGGTGTTCGGCGGGATGACGATGCGGTCGCGGTTAAGGAAACGGGCGAGGTCATAGACCATGGTTTTCGGCACGTCGGAAATGATGGCGAGGCCGCCGCACATGTCGCCGTAGAGTGTGCAGTAGCCGACGGCGAGTTCGCTTTTGTTGCCGGTGGTGAGGAGGAGGTGGCCGAATTTGTTGGAGAGGGACATGAGGGTGAGGCCGCGCAGGCGGGCCTGCATGTTTTCCTCGGTGAGGTCCTCGGCCCGGCCGGCGAAGGCGTCGCGCATCTGGTGCTTGAAGGCTTCGAAACTGTGTTGGATGGGAATGGTGAGACAGCGGATGCCGAGATTTTCTGCGAGAGCGAGGGCATCGTCCACGCTGTGCTGCGAAGAAAACTGCGAGGGCATGGCGACGCCGGTGACGTTCTCCCGGCCGATGGCCTCGACGGCGATGGCGGCAGTGACGGCGGAATCAATGCCGCCGCTGAGGCCGAGCACGCAGGTTTTGAAACCGCATTTGGCCATGTAGTCGCGCAGGCCGAGAGCCAGGGCGTCGGCAAGGTCGGCCATGTCGGGGCGATCGGCGGAGGGTGACGTTTCACTAGCGACGGCGAGGTCTTCGGCGAAGGAGGCGCCCTGCCAGGTGATATTGCCATTGGCGGCGACGGCGAGGGAGTTGCCGTCGAAGACAAGCTGGTCGTTGCCGCCGACGGAATTGCAGTAGTAAAACGGGACGCCGAATTTTGCGGCGAGGCCGCGGATCATTTCGCGGCGTTGGGCGGGTTTGCCGATCTGGAAGGGCGAGGCGCTGAGGTTGAGGATGGCTTCGGCTCCGGCGGAGACAAGCCGGGCGACGGGACTGTGGACATAGAGGCTGCGGGGAAGATATTCGCGGGTCCAGATGTCCTCGCAGATGGTGACTCCGAACGTGCGGCCGCGGATGCTGACGGGTTCGAAGCCCGTCCCGGGTTCGAAATAGCGGGCCTCGTCGAAGACGTCGTAGGTGGGGAGGAGGGTCTTGTGAACGACGCGGACGGGCTGGTTTTTTTCCAGCACGGCGGCGGCATTGCGGAAAGGACGGCCATGCTCGGAGGCGTTGGGCGCGACGAAGCCGGTGATGAGAGCGGCGGTGTTGAGTTCGGTGTGGAGGCGTTCGACGGCGAGAAGGTTATCTGGCACGAAGCGCGATTTGAAAAGGAGGTCCTGCGGCGGATAGCCGGCGATGGCGAGTTCGGGAGTGATGATGACGTCGGCGCCTTCGCTCTCCAGCGCGCGATAGGCGCGGAGGATGCGTTCGCAGTTGCCGGGGATGTCGCCGACGGTGGTGTTGATCTGGGCGATGCCGATCTTCACGTTACCAGAATCCCCACTGTTTCGTGGCCATGGTGTAGAGGCCGAGTCCGAAATTGGTCACACCATGCGCCACTACACAGGCCCAGAGGCTTTTGGTTTTCACCGCCAACCCGTTGTAGATCAGTCCGGTGAGAAAGGCGGCGGGGTAATCGGCGGTGCCGTGTTCCAGCATGAAAAGAACCGCCACCCCGAAAAACGAAAGCGGGGTGTAGGCGCCGAAGGGAACTTTCTGGAAATCCTCATTGATGAGATAGCGCATGACCAACCCGCGCCAGAAGATTTCCTCAATCAAGGCGACTACGATGACCATACGGGCGAAACGGCTGATGAGGTTGAGCCAATAGATGGTGGGATCGGCGGCGAAAAGGTCGGGGTTGAATCCCTCGGTCCGCGGAGCGAATCCGAAAAACGCCTGCGGGCTGACCCAAAGAACCAGCGCGACAATGCCGGCCAGAACCCCAATCGGCCAGGCCCGCACGGAACCGAAGTCGTAGTATTTCCAATAGTAGATCACGAGTCCGCCGCAGACGAGGGTCTGGAGCGGATAGATCCAGTATTTCGGCATGGTGAGCAGGAGCACGCCGCTGTCCTGAAAGATCGTCGCGACGAAAGAATCGAGCATGATGAAGCCGAGGAAAACCGCGAACGGTAGGACGTGCGCCTGAAATGCTTTGTTCTTCACCGGGAGGATGCTAACGGGATCGCACGCAATGAGGCGACACTTTTGCTTTTCGGACATGCAGACGGTTTGCTAGCGTCCGCGCGTGTCCAACAATCCGGTGTATTCCCTTCTTGCGACGCCTGCGACGTTTGCACCGTTTTT
>JBMOHI010000363.1:0-3109 GCA_049317925.1 Terrimicrobiaceae bacterium | reverse complement strand
GCATTGCCGGGCTCGAGCACGGCGGGAATAAACCCCCGTTCCGCATCAAAGCCGTCCACGATGCTGCGCGCGCAAAGTTCCGCAGATGACCGGGCCGCGTGCTGGCGTTCCGCCATGCCGAGAACGCCGAAGAGGTGATCCAGCGCCACGTAGGCCGCCCAGCATTTCGAGGCGAGATAAATGTTGTTCCGCGCCTGGCCGAGCGAGTGGTCGAGCGAATCGTAGGTCGTGATCTCTCCGCCTCCCCGAGTCCTGCTGCTCTCGAATTTCATGATCCCGGTGCGCTGGCGCGGATCGGGGTTATCGCGGTTCTGCAGGCTCTCCAAGCAGGCCTCCAGAATCTTTCGCTGTCGCCGCAGGAAATCCCGATCCCCCGTGCGGGCAAGATAAACCCCGGCGCAACAAACCCAGTTGGCAAGTTGCTCGCACGTCATGTAAGAGAAGCACTCGCGGTCCAGCCCCGCCAACTCGTAGCTGCTCCGTGCAGGCGGACTAAATTGGTTCATGACGCCCATGTCGTGCGTGAAGGAGAGGCCACCTGGATACGACTTGCCGGGGTGCGCGGGATCAAACACGCGGTCGTGGTAACTGTAGTCCCGCACAAACTGCTCCAGCACGTTGCGCACGGTCCAGGGATTGAATCGCATCTCGAAGAACAGCATGTCCACCGTCAAATCAAAGGTGTTCATCATGAGATATTCGCCTTCGTTGACGACCCACCTCGGCTCGCCGTTATCCTCCAGCCACTCCGTCGAACCCCAATAGCTGTGAGTCGAGTGCGCGATGAGAAACTTCTGGTTGTCGCTCAGGCGGGCCTGATCCAGTTCCCGATCGCGGGCGCGGGCCTCGGCAATGTATCGGTCTGCATTTTTGAGGGCATACCGGAGAACATCGGGCAGATCCTTGAAATAGCGGTTATACCAGTAGCGGGTCTTCCGTCCATGCGTGGCGTTCCCCTCCTTGAAGAAGCCGACCGCAATGAGGATCGACTTGCGCGAGCGGGGCGGCGCTGTGGCCACGAAACCCGCCACTTTCCCCAGCAGGAAATCGGGTGTCGCATGATTCCGGTGCAAGGCCGATTCGATCGTGAAGTCGATCACCGACTCCACCTCGTCAAGCGTGGCCATGCCCATACGGTCCCGGGTGGTGAGCATGCTGGCTTTTCCGGCGGCATGACAGGCCCACCGAGTGTCTCCCGCAGAGAGGCCAAAGAAAAAGCGGCGGGCTACCGCGGACTTGGTGTTGTCGAAGGAGACCTTGACCAGCAGGGCTGGACAGCAGGCGAACCGCTGCTCGGAGGCAGACGAGTTGTCCGGATCGGGCAGGGGAAAGAACGGCGTAATCATCTCGAAAGTCAGGCCCTCCGCGGAAAATGTGTCCGTCGCCCACCGGTAGTCGCGGGAAATGGACCGACTCGGGATCAAGCGTTCCTTCTCCACGCCCTTGCCGGTTTTCTCCGCCGACTCACCCGAGACAAAACGCTCCCGCTCCGTGCTGGAAAGTCCGCTGAAGGGAAACGAATGCAGCACGCCTTTGGCATCCTCATAACCGACAAAGACTCCGCCCTCGGCGGGTTGCCCCTTCTCCATGGCAATGCCGCCATTGGCGCCATGCATGCCGCAGGTGAGTGAACTGTGAGCCCCCATCGGTGAATGGTGGGCATGAAACGAGGTGTCTATTTTTTTCAGCTGCATCATGTTTTAGATTTCACCAACACGAGGTATTATTTTTTTCCTCAGCCATCACATCTGAAAGAAGGGGGGCTGCAATGCCCCTCGACAAATTGCCCCTGCTCGCGCAGGACCCAACGAATCGCAGAGGCCGGGATCGCCCGGACGTTGGATTTTGCGCCTTGGGCCGTCAGCGCCGCAGCGACGCCAGCGGCTTGGCCGATCGCTGAGAGCGGACCCATGACCCGGTAGCTGGAGTGGGCCTCGTGGGTGCCGCTGATGCAGCGGGAACCAAGCAAGAGATTTGTGTGGCCGCGCGCAATCAGGCACCGGTAGGGGATGTGGTAGTAACCGGGGGCGGGAATCTGTTCTATCCGGGTGCCGCTGCCGGTGGGATTATGAATATCAAGCATGTAAGCGCATGCTGCCACCATGTCGTCAAACCGCGCGGGGCGCAGGCAGTCTTCCGCCGTCAGCACATAGTCACCCATAATCCGCCGACCTTCACGCACACCCAGTTTGGTGCCGACGAAATCCAACTTGGCCTCGGCAAATGCCGGATGACGCCGCAGCACGCCGATGATTTCGTTGACTTGCCGTTCTCCTTCCTTCCGGGCGGCGGCCACCGTCTCCGGTCGTGTCGGGTCCACGCCGAGCATCCGGGTGGTGTTGAACTGCAGTCCGCGCCCATCGGGATACGGGATGCCGAAGATTTCTTTCTTGAGAACATGGACCTCGCCGGCCGCGATTGCGGCGTGCAAGTATTTGGTCAACTCGCGATTGAAGGCGTCCATCTCCGGCCAGGTCATGGGCGGTTTGCCGCCGAAATTGATATCGGTCATCCCGAAGGTCAGCGTGGACGGTTGCAGCGCGCGATCGCTTTCCCGCCCGAGTTGAAACTCGGCCCCGGCCAGGGCGGACAGATTTCCATCGGCGGTCGAGTCCACAAAGACCTGCGCCCGGACCCAGCCTGCCTGTGCGCCTTCCAAGCGAACCGCCTCGATCTCGCCATCCTTCTGGCGCACAGCCGAAACACGGCAGCTCGTCCAGACTGTGAGATTCGACTCGGCGGCAATCAGGCGCTGATACGATTTCAAGAGCTCGCGGTGGTCGTAGCATTCCAGTCGGGGGCCGAACCACTCTTGCGCCGGGTTCCTATCCCGTGGTGAGGGATTGTCATAGAGCGTCGGAAAGTACTCCCGGTGCAGCCCCGCATTGATCGGTCGATCATCGTGATCGCGGAACGTGCAGACCAAGGCCACCGGGGAGTGAACCCCCGTTCCGCCAACCTCTTCCTCGGCCTCCACAAGCAAGACCCGAGCTCCGGCACGCGCCGCCGCCAAGCTTGCGGAAACTCCGCCGATCCCGGCACCAGCCACGAGGACATCGAATGAGCCGAGGTTGATATCGGCTGAGCACGGCTGCTTGTCAGACTGGCT
>JBMOHI010000362.1:0-3110 GCA_049317925.1 Terrimicrobiaceae bacterium | reverse complement strand
TGACGGCGAGCGCCTGCCGCTTCCACACGCTTACTCGCCCAAATAGGCCTGATAATCGGCGGCCGACATCAGCCCGTCAATCTGCGCCAGATCCGACAGCCGCACCTTCACGAGCCAAGCGTTCCCGTGCGGATCGGCATTCAACATCTCCGGCGCCGTGGCAAGCTCCGCGTTCGATTCAATCACCTCGCCATTCACAGGCGAATAAATATCGGATACCGCTTTCACTGACTCTACAGAGCCCAGCGCCTTCCCCTGCTCCACCAGCGTTCCGGGTTTAGGCAGGTCAACATAGACGATATCGCCCAACTCATGCTGTGCATGATCGGTGATCCCAATCGTCCCCGTGTCGCCTTCAACCAGGATCCACTCGTGTTCTTTGGTGTACTTGTAATTATCCGGATACATTATTTTGCTCGCTTGTAGAAAGGTGTCGCGATCACTTCCGCGTCCACCGCTTGATTGCGAATCATAACCTGAATCGGCTGCCCGATGTTCGATTTCTCCACCGGCAGATAGCACATGCCGATGTTTTTGTTGACCGTTGGCCCCGGGCCGCCGGATGTCACCCATCCCGCCTCGGCGCCATCCGCCTGCACCGCGTACCCATCGCGGCCAATCCCGCGGCCCGTCATCTGGAAGCCGCACAACTTCCGCCGCAGTCCCGCCGCCTGGATCTCTTCCAATTTCGCCTTGCCCAGAAACTCCGCCTTGCTGAACTTCACAATCCAGCCCAGCCCCGCCTCCAGCGGATTCAGTTCGTCGGTGATCTCATGGCCGTAGAGCGCCATCGCCGCCTCCAGCCGCAGCGTATTTCGCGCCCCCAGGCCCGCCGGTTTGATCCCAAACTCCTCGCCCGCCGCCATCAATTCATTCCACAACCGCGGCGCTTCGCTGTTGGGCACGTAGATCTCAAACCCGTCTTCGCCCGTGTATCCGGTCCGCGCAATCGTCGCCGGCGTCCCCGAGACTTCGCCCGTCGTGAACCAGTAGTACTTGATCGGCGCGAGCTCCGTCGCCGTCAGCTTCTGCAGCGTCTCCACCGCCCGCGGCCCCTGTACGGCGATCTGCGACAGCGCCGGCCCGGCGTTTTCCACGCTCGCATCAAACCCGCGTAAGCCGTTCTGCTCCTGAATATGCGCAAAGTCCTTGTCCTGGTTCGACGCATTCACGCACAGGAAAAAGTGATCGTCGGCGAACTTGTGCACCAGGATGTCGTCGACGAATCCGCCACTCTCCAGGATCAGCCCGCTATAGTGCGCCTGCCCCACGCGCAGCTTGGCGGCGTCATTACACGACACCCAATTCACCAGCGCCAGCGCTTGCGGCCCGCGGACCTCAATCTCACCCATGTGCGAGACATCGAACAGGCCCACCCGGTTTCGCACCGTCGCATGTTCGTCCAGGATTCCGGAGTACTGCACCGGCATATCCCAGCCGCCGAAATCAACCATCTTCGCGCCGGCGGCGCGATGCACCGCATTAAGCGGCGTCTTGCGGAGGACCTCAGCAACGCTATCCATGAAACCCTAAGGATACCGGCCCGGCGCCCATAGCGCAAATTCCCCCGCCCATGGTAGCTTTTGAAAGTGAAGAGCATTTCCTGGTCTTACCACCGCCCTGGTTGAAGCACCTGCGGAAAAACGCAAGAGTTTCTTGCGAAAAACGAAGTTCTCGTCGTCAACCGTGTCGACGCCAAGAAGAACACGATCGGCCGGGAAGAGGCCATCAAACTTGCCCGCCAAGCCGGAGAAATCGTCTCCGCCAAGGGGAAAACGGTCAAGCGGCTCCGGCCCGAAGAGGCCAGCGACGATGCCATCGCGGCGCTCATCATCGGTCCCAGCGGCAATCTCCGCGCCCCCGCCTTCTTCGCCGGTGACCGCCTGGTCATCGGCTTCGAAGACGCCACCTATCGCGAGCTGCTCACTTAGGCGGCGCCACTTCTCCCTTTTTCCGCAACGTCGGAGCCTTGCGCTTGTTCTGCGTCTCGGCCTCTTTTTTCTCGCTCACTTTCCTCTCGTCCTGTTCCTTCGTGGACAGCAGGGCGTCCCGCTCTTTTTTCTCCCGCGCCGCCCGGTCGATCACCTGCTGCCCGCGCCCGGCCAAGTCCTCCTGCGCCAGTTCAAACGAATCTTTCGTCGTTTCGATCGCCGTCTCCAGCGCCAATTCATACCGCGCGATATCCTTCGGCTTGCCGTCCCGGACTTTCTCCAGCCGCGCCAGCAGCCCCTTCTCCGCGTCCGCCAGCGCCTTCACCCCCAACACCACGTCCACCTTGCGCTTCAACGCATCGTCGGTCACGATATCGGCCGCCTCGATGATCTTTGTATACTGCTCCAGCAGATCATGGATCAGGATGCTCCGCCCCGCCTTCTCCCGTTTGATCAGGCTCTCCACCTGGTCCACCCGTTGCTTGGCGAAGAGCATGTAGAGCTGTAACCGCTCATTGCGCTCCTGCACCAGCCGCACCTGGTCCACTTCGTCGCCGGTCAGGAAATCTTTGTCCTGTGCCGCGACACTCATCGCCAAAACGAAAATCAAGATCCGCATCACGACCCCCGCAACGTAGCTTCCACTAAATCGTCAATCTTCTTCCCAACGTGCGTCAACACGCTGTCCAGCACCGGCCGGTCATCGAAGCTCATATCCCGCCGGAAGGTCTCCAGCCGCCGCTGCAACTCCCGCAGCCGCAACTCCGCCCGTTTGAAATACTTCGGATTCTTCCGCGCGTTCTTCCCCGTCGCGGTCAGCGAATCCACCGACAGGTCCACCGCCGTCTGGAACTCCAGCAACTGTTCCTTGATCTTCTCCACGTCGTTCCGGTCCAGCTCGGCACGCATCGCCGTCACCACCTCGCTCGCGTAGACCAGCGCCTTCTCTGACCGCTTCTCCAGATTCGGCTCCGCCTTCACCGCGGCCAAGTCACCCCCGGCTAGCACCGCCGTAAATAGGACCGCCATCACCGTTCGTGTCATTTCTTTTCCAGCACTTTCTTTACCACCCGGATCCGCTGCCGCGCCTTAAACTCTTCCTCCGGACTTTTGCCTTCGCTCACCGCCAGGAACTTCTCATACACCGGCAGCGCTTCTTTGTAGAGCTGCATCCGGTCG
>JBMOHI010000361.1:0-3118 GCA_049317925.1 Terrimicrobiaceae bacterium | reverse complement strand
TGCCGGTCAACACCCAGTTCTCCGCCTACCCGTGGGCCGTCTGGGGCACCCGCCTCCGCGTCGATCCCACTCCCGAGTTCAACGGCATGCTCGGCCTCTACCAGGTGTCCGACCGCATCTTCGTGCGCAACTATCATGGTCTCGACTGGAGCATGCGCCCGAATGACGGCGTCCAATTGATCACCCAGCTCGGCTGGACTCCCGAGTTTTTCAAGCGTCCCGTCGAGAGCTCTGCCACGAATGACGGCAAGACGGTCGCCGACGGAAAATCCAGCGCCAAAACCGTGACCAAACCCGAGATGAAAGGCTACCCCGGCCACTATTGGTTCGGGGCCTACTACTCCCCGTGGGGTTTCCCCCAATTCGGCACCACCGAGAGGGCCGGTAATTCCTACGGCTTCTATTGGCACGCCGACCAGATGGTCTTTCAGGAAACGCCCGGCAGCGATCAGGGGCTGACGATCTGGTCCGCCTTCGTGCTCTCTCCCCAGCAGAACATTGCCAAGGTTCCCTTCCAGGTGAACGGCGGCGCGATTTACAAAGGCCTCATCCCCACCCGCGACGACGACTACACCTGCTTTGGTGTCGTCTATGGAAAATTCAGCAGCAACTATGCGAGCAGCGTTTCCAGTGGCGGCGGAGGTTATCCCAGCTACGAGCTCGTCTTTGAAGCGAATTACAAAATCCAGATCAACAAATTCGCTTTCTTCCAGCCCGACCTCCAATGGGTCATCAATCCCGGCGGCACCGGCAATATCCCCAACGCCCTCGTCCTCGGCGCTCAGATGGGGGTAACGTTTTAGAGATCAAGAGGCACAGACGCTCGCGGTCTCTGCTTCGAGACCGCGTGAACCGGACAACCGGAGCCGATGGATAGCGTCCTCGGCTCTCGCTTGCCGGAGTCGGAGGCCTGTGAAAGATTCCGGCTATGATCACTTGGCCGCTCGCTCTCCTTGTGCTGCTGTTTGCAGCCGCGCCGGCGCTTGCGGTGGACTGGGAGGTCAGTCGCTTCGCGGGCCGCGACTACGTCAGCATCGACAAGATCGCCGAATTCTACAACCTGCCGCGCGAGGCGGCTCCGGTGGAAAAGAATATCTCGCTGGCCCGGGCCCGGCGCAGCCTGCTCGTCACGCTCGGCAGTCGTGAGGTGGAGATCAACGGGGTGAAGTATGTGTTGTCCTTCCCCGTGATCGAACACGAGGGCAAATACTGGGTTTCGCGCATGGACCTGGGCAAGACGATCGAGCCCGCTTTCCGGCCGGAACTGGTTCCCCAAGCGAAGACCTTCACCACGGTCATCCTTGATCCCGGCCATGGCGGTCACGACAAGGGCGCGGCCAGTCCGTACGAGTTAGAGAAGAATTTCGCCCTGGATGTCTCGCGGCGGGTGCGGGACGAACTGCAAAAAGCCGGCCTGCGCGTAATGATGACCCGCAACACCGACACCTTCGTCGAACTGCAGGACCGCGCCGCCATGGCCAACGCCAAACAAAACAGCATTTTCGTCAGCATCCATTTCAATGCTTCGCCCAATCAGGAGGCCAACGGACTGGAAATTTTCTGCATCACGCCGCGGGGAGCACCCTCGACCGAATACGACGAGTTGCTGGTGCGCGACATGATTCAGGAGCATGGTAACGAGAGCGAGTTGCAGAGCTTCATTCTGGCCAGCGCGATTTACCATTCACTCCACGGATCCTCGCTCACCATGTTCGACCGCGGACTCAAGCGCGCCCGCTTCGCCGTCCTGCGCGCCACAAAAATGCCCGCCGTGTTGATCGAAGGCGGATTCCTCTCCAATCCGGGCGATGCCAAACGCGTGGCCAGCAAGGACTGGCGCAACAAATATGCCGCGGCCATCGCAACGGGTATTCTGGAGTACAAAAAGCTGGCCGAGTTGAAAAAAGCCCCGCGTCTGGCCGCCGACTATCGCAATTCCCGCCCCGGTGAATCGACTCCGGTGGCCGCGCTGCCGAGTCCGACCCCGGCCCCGGCGGTGGGCGGAGTCGTCCTGCGCGATCTCCCGGAAGGTAAACCCGACTAAGCGCTGCGGTTACAATTCCTTGGAAAGATAACGCAGAGCTTTCTTCGGATCGTTGACGCGCAGAATGAGCAGGCCGCGCTTGGCCGTGGGCATCGAGGCCAGGTAGGCGTATTCGATATTGATCTTGTGCTTGGAAAGAACCTTGGCAATCCGCGAGAGACTTCCGGGTTTGTTGTCATTCTCGATCATGAGCACATCGCTCTCCACCACCAGGGTTCCGCGGGCCTCGAAGAGAGACATGGCTTTGCGGGTATCGCTGACCACCATCCGCACGACCGCATGATCCACCGTGTCGGAGGTGGCCAGGCCGTAGATGTTCACCCGCCCAGCCGCCAGTTCATCGCAAACCTCGGCCAGTGTTCCCGGCTTGTTGGCGATGAAGATGGCAAGCTGCTCGACGATTCTCACAAAGAAGGGTGAATCACGGTGCGGCGGTGACGTTCTCGTTGATCACGTGGCCGGCTTCCTCCGGCTTCTTGACCTCGGTCGGAACCGGCTTGGCTGCCGGAACCGTCGGGCGAACCTTCCAGAATTTTCCGGAATACTTTGGCCAATCGGAAAGGATCTCTTTTGCAATTTCGCTCTCGGTCAATTCGAGATGTTTGTAAATGAGTGCCTTCAACGCCACGATATCCTCCTCGTTGGCGAGGCGTTCAGGCGTGATGAGTTGCGGGTTGTAGCGTTCGAGAAACGCATCCTCCAGATCGAGCACATAGGCCACGCCGCCGGTCATGCCGGCGCCGAAGTTCTTTCCCGTCGAACCGAGCACCACCACGGTGCCATTGGTCATGTATTCGCAGCAGTGGTCACCCACGCCTTCGACCACGGCGGTGCCGCCGGAGTTGCGCACGCCGAAGCGTTCGCCGCCGCGACCATTGGCAAAAAGAATGCCGCCGGTCGCGCCGTACATGACGGTGTTGCCGAGAATGATGCAGTCGTGCGGGGTGTATTTGCGCGGCGAGATGGCCTTGATGATAATCTCGCCACCGCTCATGCCCTTGCCGACATAGTCGTTGGCTTCGCCGGTGAGAACGAGCCTCACGCCGGGCGCAAGGAAGGCCCCGAAGCTCTGGC
>JBMOHI010000360.1:0-3128 GCA_049317925.1 Terrimicrobiaceae bacterium | reverse complement strand
CGAATTTCAACTCCTCCTCGATCTCGCGATGCACGGCGGCGCGATAGGTCGAGATGTCAAAGGAAAACAGGCTCTCGTCGCCGTCGTTGATGTGTCCGCCGATGCCGATGGATCCCTTGGCCACCAGGCGTTTTTCGCCGGACTTTGCGCCGCGCACGTAGTGCAGGATTTTCCCGCCGAAGGTGAAAACGGCGTAGGGGATGATCTGCTTGTGCGTCGGGTCGTTCTCGGCCAGCGAACGCGGGAGGAAGAAATTGTTTTCCTTTTTCAAGAAGGCCTCGATGTAGCGGTCCGTCCCGGGATTCAATCCCTCAAAAGCGCCCAGTTCGTCGAAGAGCGATCGTTTCACCACCAGAACATTTTCGTCGTGCTTTGCCATCCGGCGGATGCTGGCCGGGAATTTTCAATTGTCGATTTTGGATTTTCCGCCGGGGTCGATTCTTCGCAACTGTGCAACAAAACTTGCTAATTCGCGGAAATACTCATATGCAACGTTGCATCCGTGAAAATCCAACGCGTCTCTCTCGATCACATCGCCAAGCTGGCCGGAGTCCATAAAGCCACCGTCTCCCGCGCCCTGCGTAATCACCCCACCATCCCGAAAGCCACCCGCGACCGCATTCAAGACATTGCGCGCAAGGAAGGCTACCGGCCCAATCCGCTGGTGGCCATGTATCAGGCCCAGGCTCGTTCCAGTCGTCCGAAGGCGATGCAGGCGGCGATGGGCTGGCTCAACGATTACCCCAACGCTTCGTCGTGGAATGAATACCCCTGGTTGCGCGGCTACCTCGCCGGCGCCCGCCAACGGTGTGCGGACATGGGCTATCGTCTGGAAGAAATCAGCCTCACGGTTTCACCCGGGAGTTCCTACGAGGAGGAAGTCAAACGCGTGGGCAAGGTTCTGCGGAGCCATGGAATTTACGGCATCATCCTCCCGCTCATGCTGAACTATCAATACCTCCTGGCCGAGTGGGATAACTGCGTGGTCTCGCTCATCGGCAGCGGCCACCTGCGTCCGCCCAGCGGAATCGAGGGATTCCAGGCTCAGTTCTATCCGCAACGTTTCCCCATCGCCGACCGCGACTTCTACTTTAACATGCGGCTTGCATTTCAGAATCTCCTCCAGCTCGGCTACATGCGCATCGGGCTGGTGTACAGCCGCTACATTGATGCGGAGGCCAACGGACTCGCCCAGGCCGCCTATCTCGTCGAACAAGCCCAGCTCCCCGAGAGCGAACGCATTCCGATTCTTTTTCTGGAACGCTTCAAGGAAGGACGCCCGGTCGCCTTCGACAAGTGGCTGGAAAAAACCAAACCCGAGGCCATCCTGTGCATCAACCCCGTCGTGCGCGATTGGATCGAGGAACTCGGAGTCAAGGTTCCAAAGGATATCGGCCTGGCCAACCTCAACCTCGTGGCCGACGTCTCCGATTGGAGCGGCGTCAACGAACAGCACGAGGAAATCGGGGCCTCGGCGGTGGACATCCTCATCGGCGCGCTCAGCCGCAACGAACTCGGCCTGCCCAGCCAGCCGCGCAAAGTCCTCATCCCCGGCGAATGGGTTCCCGGTTCCACTCTTCGCGCCCCGGAAAGCCGCCAGGAGGCCTCGGCCATGATCAGGCGGTGAAACCCCTTACCCCTACTCTAAAACCTACCCCTACACCGCTCTGGGCAAAGGAAGAGTATGGGCAAGTTCAGGAGTAAGTGTAAGGTTGCGGTCATGCGTTTCGCCCTCATTCTTCTCCTGGCCTCGACCGCGATCTCCTTCGCCCAAAAAAGTGACGACAAGGAGCGCCTGATCTTTCAACCCGGAGCCAAGGAACCCAACGCCCCGGCGCCCGCTGCTTCGCCCACGCCGCGCAAACTCGACGCCCCGGCGGAGAAACTCGACCTGTTTTTCCTTGCCCTCAAAGCCGGCCAGGTGGATGCCGCCTATGACGCCCTGGTGGCGGACACCATCATCGCCGAACGCAAGGAGGACGTGACCGGCCTCAAGCTGCGCACCAAGGAGGCCATCGAAAGCTACGGCGCAGTCTCCGGGTACGAGGTCGTCGATGAAAAAGTCGTCGGCACCAGCCTGCTGCGCCGCACCGCCATCTCACTCAACGCCGATCTGCCCCTGCGCTGGCGCTTCTACTTTTACCGCTCCGAAGGCGCCTGGCGGCTGGTGGATATCCGCATCGACGATGCTCTGGTCGAACTCTTCGAGGAAGCCGGTCGCGCGCGGAAATAACCGAAACATGAACCACTAAAAAGCACTGATTCACACTAATGTTTTTTCCTTCGCATTAGTGCCATTGAGTGATGATTAGTGGTTTATCCTCTTCCATGGTCGGGAATTTTCTTCAGTTCATCCGCTTTTCGCACACGATCTTCGCGCTGCCTTTCGCCCTCGGGGCCATGTTCGTCGCGGCGGATGGATTGCCGTCCGCCCGGTTGTTTGCCCTGGTTGTTCTGGCCATGGTGTTCGCCCGCACCGCGGCCATGACCTTCAACCGCCTGGCCGATTGGGAGATCGACAAACGCAATCCGCGCACCGAGGGACGCCATAAACTGGTCTCCAAATCCCAGGCTATCGCCGGTTGCGTCGTGTCCTCCGCTCTCTTCCTTGCCACCACGTGGTTCATTAATCCGCTTTGCTTCGCGCTGTCCCCGGTGGCCCTGCTCATCGTCTTTTTCTACTCCCTCACCAAACGCTTTACCGATGGGGCCCAGCTCTTTCTCGGTCTGGCTCTGTCCGTCGCTCCGGTGGGCGCGTGGCTGGCGGTGACGGGACAATTTGCCTGGCCGCCGCTGATCCTCGCCGCCGCCGTGCTCTGCTGGGTGGCGGGGTTCGATATCATCTACGCCACGCAGGATTACGAGGTGGACCGGCGCGAGGGTCTGCATTCGCTGGTGGTGCGGCTCGGCCTTCCCCGCGCGCTGGTCGCCGCCACCGCCTTGCACGCTGCGGCCCTGATCGGGCTGCTGGGTTTCGGGATTTTCGCTCATCTTGGAACGATCTATTTTGTCAGCCTGGCCCTTGTCCTCGCCGCCTTGATTTATGAGCACCTTCTGGCCCGCCAGGGCGACATCGCCGCCATCAACAAAGCCTTCTTCCAAGCCAACGCCGCCGTCAGCGCCATCTT
>JBMOHI010000359.1:0-3132 GCA_049317925.1 Terrimicrobiaceae bacterium | reverse complement strand
CGATTTTGTGATCCTCCGCCTGGCGGGTCATCACGTTGACCGAATTGTGCAGCATGACATCTGCGATCTTGGCCGTGGCGGGGGTCATGAACACCCGTGCCTTCTTCTCGCGGCGGGTTAGATAGGGCAGGGACCCGACGTGATCCTGATGCGCATGGGTGACAATGATCCCGTCGACGCTGCCTTCTGGAACGAGAGAGAAATCCGGTGTGGCCGCAAGCCCCTCGAATTTCGGATGCATTCCGCTGTCGAGAACGAGGGATTTTCCTTTCGTGCGGAGCAAATAGGAATTTGCCCCGATCTCAACCCGCCGCGTCAAATTTACCAACTCCATGTCCCACGCTACGCTGAGAGAACGTTCGCTGGGAACGGAATTTTCGCGGCCTCAAGAAACTATCCGCCCTTTGCGGAGTTTGATCCCGTATATGCTGGAACGTTTGCCGCCATCCGATTGGTCCACCGTCCAAGCCGCGCATCTGCTCAATCGCGCGGGATTCGGAGGTAGCCCTGCCGAGATTGCCGCCCTGAAGGCACTTGGACTCGAGAAGGCCGTGGATCAGATTTTGCAGGGCGAAGAAGACGATGACCTGTTTCCGCCGCCGCGCCTCTCCCAACCGGCCGAACTTTACGAGCAAATGCGTGCCGCCAAAGCCGCCGTTAAAGCCGGCCCGGATGATCCGAAAGCGCGTGAAGCTCAGAGAATGCGCCGCATGGAGCAGAACGATCAGATCCGCGACCTCCGCGCCTGGTGGCTTGGCCGTATGCGCTATACCCCGCATCCGCTACGCGAGAAGATGACCCTTTTCTGGCACGGCCACTTCGCCACCAGTTTCGAAAAGGTCAAGGTGGCCTTTTTGATGTGGCAGCAGAATGAAACTCTTCGCGCCAACGCCTTGGGCAACTTCCGCGAACTCACCCGCCAGGTTTCAAAAGATCCGGCCATGATGCGCTATCTCGACACGGTCCAGAGCCAGCGGAGTCAGCCGAATGAGAATTTTGCCCGCGAACTCCTCGAGCTTTTTACGCTGGGAGAGGGGGTGCGGTATACCGAAGAAGACATTCAGGAATCTGCGCGGGCCTTCACAGGTTACCGCCTCAATCCCCGCACCATGTCATTTTTGTTCGCCCGCCGGCAGTTTGACGAAACGGAGAAGGAATTCATGGGCCGTAACGGGCCCTTCGACGGCGATGCCATAATCGACATCATCATCGCGCAGCCGGAATGCGCCGCCTTTATCACGCGGAAACTCTGGGCCTTCCTGGCCTCTGAAGATCCGTCCCCCGCCACGCTCCGGCAGCTGGCCAGCCATTTTCGTGACTCGAAGTATGACATCCGCTCCACCCTGCGGGAAATCTTCCTCAGCAAGGAATTCTACTCGCCGAAGTGCCTCCGCTCGCAGGTCAAAAGCCCGGTCCAATGGCTCGTTCAGACCGCGAGGGTCCTCGAGGCCCCGCTGCCTGCGCCGGCCGCTCTCGAAGTTTCACTCGCCCAGATGGGTCAGGTCCCCTTCGCTCCGCCCAATGTCAAGGGATGGGACGGTGGCCGCGCCTGGATCAGCAGCTCGACGCTTCTTTTTCGCTACAACCTTGCTGGCTACATCGTCAGCGGCCGCCCTCCCGCGCTCGAAGGTTTCCGCAAAAGCACCGCCGCAGTCAGCGTGCCTCTTGACAAAATCGCGCCCACCGCTCTTCGGGCCGATCCGGCCGGAATTTGCGACAGCGTCTCCCTCCGCCTCCTCAATTCTCCAGTCGCCGG
This sequence comes from Terrimicrobiaceae bacterium, assembly GCA_049317925.1. GTDB lineage: Bacteria > Verrucomicrobiota > Verrucomicrobiia > Chthoniobacterales > Terrimicrobiaceae > CAMASH01. The sequence continues at coordinate 1,376 of JBMOHI010000359.1, read as the reverse complement.
AGCCGAGCGCGAGAAATTCCTGGCCTTCCTGGACAGCCACGGGCCCGAGATCAGTGACTCTGCCCTGCGTGATTTTCTCCATCTGATGATGAGCACTCCCGACTACCAACTCACATGAACGAAAGCACCCTGCATACCCGCCGCCAGTTCCTCCGCACCGGCGTCCTCGGCGGCGCCGTGGCCTGGACCATGCCCGTCTTCCTGGAAAAAACTTTCCTGGCTCTGGACGCTGCCGCCGCTGATTCGCTTCTCCCAACGTCCACCGGCAAGGACGGCCCGATTCTCGTCGTCCTTCAACTTGCCGGAGGCAATGACGGTCTCAATACCGTCATTCCCTACGCGGATGATGCCTATCACATCGCCCGTCCCCGCATCGGCATTCGCGGGGACCAAGCCCTCAAGATCACTGACCACATCGCCCTCAATGCCAAACTTCCCGGACTTCGCGGGCTCTACGATTCAGGCGACCTCGCCATTCTCCAGGGTGTCGGCTACCCGAACCCGAACCGGTCTCACTTCCGTTCCACGGATATCTGGCAGACCGCATCCGATGCGAACCGCTACGAACGGGAAGGCTGGATCGGCCGGTATTTTGATTCCTGTTGCGAGGGAGCCGATCCCGCCATCGGCGTCAGCGTGGGCCGCCAAGCCCCGCTTGCGTTTACGGCGAAAACGCCCAAGGGCGTCTCCCTGAGCAAACCGGAGGCTTTCCGTTTCGTTTCCGAGAATGCCAGCGACCCGGAAGCCACCGAGGAAATGTTCCGCGGCATGATGGGTTCGGAGGACAACGCTGGCGGATCGGTGGAGTCCCTCGCCGGGCAAAGCGGCGGCGACGGCGACACCCTTGACTATCTCCGTCGCGCCTCGCTCGACGCCCAGGTCAGTTCGGACCGGATCCTCGAGATCACCCGCAAGAACCGCTCCACCGTGACCTATCCCGGGAATCAACTCGCCAGTGGTCTCCATCTCGTTGCCCGCCTTATCGCCGGGGGTATGCCCACGCGGATTTACTATGTGAGTCAGGGTGGGTATGACACCCATAGCGGACAGCTTGGCGCGCACGATCGCAATCTCGGCGACCTCGATGCCAGCGTCTCGGCTTTTGTCGCCGACTTGAAAGCCCAAGGAAACTTCGACCGGGTGATGCTGATGACCTTCAGCGAGTTTGGACGCCGTGTGGCCGAGAATGCCAGCGGGGGGACCGATCACGGTGCAGCGGCCCCCTTGTTCGTTCTCGGAGGCGGAGTTAAGCCCGGGCTCTACGGCCGGCAGCCTAGTCTCACCGAGCTCCACCAAGGCGATCTCATTTACAACGTCGATTTCCGGAGTGTCTACGCCACTGTGCTGGAGAAGTGGCTCAAAGCTCCCAGCGAAGC
>JBMOHI010000358.1:0-3147 GCA_049317925.1 Terrimicrobiaceae bacterium | reverse complement strand
CAACATCGACCTTGTCCAACTTCTCTCCGGGTCCGTGGCCCAGGGCGCATCCGATCTCCATTTAACCGCCGCCGCTCCGCCCCTGATCCGGCTCAATGGCGAACTCATTCCCCTCATGGAGAATCCGCTGGGCGAGGATATGTGCCGCGACATGATTTTCGGGGTTCTGACTGACAGCCAGCGGGCCCGCCTGGAACAGGAATGGGAACTCGACTTCGCGCTGCAAGTGGATGGCGTCGGGCGCTTTCGCGGCAATGCCCACTACAGCCGCGGCGCGTTAGAGGCGGCCTTCCGCTACATCCCGCACGATATTCCCGACCTCAGCACGCTGGGTCATCGTCCTTCGATTTTCCAAATCTGCGAGATGCAGCGCGGCCTGGTGTTGGTGACCGGCATCACCGGTTCGGGCAAAAGTACGACCCTGGCCGCCATGATCAAATACATCAGCGAGCGGCGGGCCGGCGTAATTGTCACGATTGAGGACCCCATCGAATTCGTTTTTCCCAATTCCCGCAGCATCATTAAGCAGCGCGAAGTCGGCAGCGACACGCATTCTTTTGCCGAGGCCTTGCGGCATGCATTGCGCCAGGATCCCGATGTGATCTTCGTCGGCGAGTTGCGCGATCCCGAGACGGTCAGCGCGGCGGTCACGGCGGCGGAAACCGGTCATCTCGTGCTCGGAACCTTGCACACCATTGATGCGCCAAAGGCCATCGATCGCATCGTGGACGCGTTTCCGGCCGAGCAGCAGCCACAGATCATTGCCCAGTTGGCCAATGCTCTGCACGCCATCGTTTCCCAGCGCCTGATTCTGGCGGAAGAAGGCGGTCGCCGCGTCCTTGCCTCCGAGATTCTCGTTGCCAACACCGCCGTGAAATCGACCATCCGCGAGCGCCGCTGGGAACAAATCGTCGGCCTGCTTGAGATTGGTGCGAAGGACGGCATGCACACGTTCGACGATTCGCTGGCGGACCTCTACAAAAACCGCCTCATCAGCAAGGAGGAGGCCATTGCCAATGCCCGCGACAAAACGCTGTTCGAAGAGATCGGCCGGGAGCAGCCGGAGAAAAAGCGCGGATTCTTTTCCTAAAGGAGGCGAGTATTACCCGCCGAAATCGCGGCGGACCTTTTCTTTTTTCTCCTCGCGCTTCTCTTCCAGTCGGGCGATTTCGCCGGCGAGCTGGCGGCGCAATTCGTCCTGGGCCAGGGGATCTCCGGCGGACTTGGCGATTTCCCCGTCGAGGAAAACTTTCTTCTCGGCGATTTTGGCCGTGATCTCCGAGTCGATTTCGGCGATGCGCTGCTTTTGCGCATCGGTCAGCTTGCGGATGGGGGCTTCCTTGTTCAGGCGGCTCATGGCGAGTTCAACGGCGGATTTCATGAGAGCAAGTGTAGGTGCGACGGACTGCGGCATACAGAAAAATTGCCGGACGGGGGAAGATGTGTAGCCTTCGCGGCGATGTCCCGCATTCGTTTGCTCAGCACCGATTTTGACGGAACCCTCATCGGCCATCCGTCCGACGGGAGGTGTTCCCCCGCCTTTGCCACGGCTCTGCGCAGTCACCATGCGCAGGGTGGATTGTGGGCGGTCAATACCGGCCGGGGACTGGATCACATGGATGAAGGGGTCGAGATTTTTTCTCCTCCGGTCCGGCCGGACTTTGCCCTGGTTCTCGAGCGGGAGGTCTATCGCCGAACCGCCCACGGCTGGGAGCCCTACGGCGAATGGAATGCCGTTTGCCGGCGGCGGCATGCCGAGCTTTTCCGCGAGGCCGGGGAGGTTTTTGCCCTGATTGAGGAAATGGCGGCGGCTTCCGACAATACCATCACCGTTGTTTACGAGGACGACGTGCCGACGGGTTTGGTCACGACCGATGAAGAGGTGATGGAAGCCCTGACCGAGCGGTTGCGTCCCCTGGCGGACCGTCACCCGCAGTTCAACTATCAGCGAAACTTTATCTACCTGCGCTTCTGCCATTGCGACTATCACAAGGGGGCGGCCCTCGGGGAATTATGCCGGCTGGAAGATATCCCCCGCGAAGAGGTCTTTGCGGTTGGAGATCATTACAACGATCTCTCCATGCTGGACGGAGTTCATGCCGGAATGACGGCCTGTCCGGCCAATGCGATTGAGTTGGTGAAAGAGACCGTGCGGAAATCGAACGGCTACGTGGCGGAGAAACCCTGGGCTGACGGCGTGGCCGAGGCGCTGGATTTTTACCGGTCGCGGCAGGGGCAACCGGACGGGGTTTGCGTTTGAAAGAACCGGCCGCCGCAATTTCCTGGAGCAACGGGCTGGGGGAGATCCCGGAGCTTGAGACCGGGGCCTGCCATTTGTGGGAACTCCAACCCTCGCACGCTTATGCCGCGCTCCTCGGCCCGCGCGAAACGGAACGCTATCACGCCGTCACTAACGAGGAGGTGAAAATCAGTTTTGCCACCAGTCAGGGCGGACTGCGCACCATTTGTGCGATCTATCAAAAATGTCATCCGTCGGAGATCCGCCTGGAACGGGCCGAACACGGCAAACCCTTCCTGGCCGGCGGGCCACATTTCAACCTTTCCCACACCGCCGGCCGCATCTTCGCCGCATTTTCACCGCAGCCCCTCGGCCTCGATGTGGAATCGGCCAGCCGCCGCGTTCAGGCCCGCGCCCTCGCGGCCAAGTTTTTCTCTCCCACCGAGGCCGCCCGGGTTTGCGCCCTGGATGAGGCCGCGGCGCAGGCGGCTTTTCTGCGCTACTGGGTGGGCAAGGAAGCCACGGTGAAGCTCTCGGGCGACGGGATTTTCCATGGGCTGCGGGATGCCCGCGTGGAACTGGGCGAGGGGGGGATTTCCCACGGCGAATACCGCGGCCGCACGGTCTGCCTGCGCGAATTTTCCCCCGCTGACGGCTTGCTGGCGGCCCTGGCTTCGTGGGAACCGGTCGAAGTAAAAGGCTTTTTTCGCATCTGAAAGCTGTTAACCAAGGGCGGATATGTCGTTTCAAGAACTCGGTTTGTCAGATGCGGTTTTGCATGGAATTCAGCGCATGGGTTATGTCGATCCCTCGCCGATTCAACTCCGGGCCATCCCCGTCATCCTGGCCGGCCACGACCTGATTGCCTCGGCCCAGACCGGCACGGGCAAGACCGCCGCCTTCGGGCT
>JBMOHI010000357.1:0-3148 GCA_049317925.1 Terrimicrobiaceae bacterium | reverse complement strand
CCGGACGGCTTCGGCCATGGCATCGGGGTCGCCCGAGGTGTAAAGCGCCCCGGTCAAGCCGTCTTCGATCACATCGGTCAGTGTGCCGATGCGGCTGGCCACAATCGGCACGCCGCAGGCATAGGCCTCGAGAATGGTGTGGGGAAATGCCTCATACCATTCGGAGGGCAGCAGAAAACAAATAGAGCGCTTCATGTGCCCGATGACTTCTTCGTGGGAAATGCGTCCAAGGTAGGTGGCGGGTGAGCCGTTCCAGGAACGGAGACGCTTCTCCACCTCGCCTTTGAGCGGGCCGTCCCCGGCAATGACGAGTGGGGGAAGATCCTTGTGGCGCGCCCACGCATCCAGCGTCGTGAGGATGCCCTTCTCCTGTGAGAGCCGTCCCACGTAGAGGCAAAACTCTCCTTTCTGGGTCCGCATGCCGGGATCGGGGTCGTGCCAGTTCGGTTTGACGAAGATTTTTTCCGCCGGCACGCCACCCTGGGCCAGCTTGGCTTTCATGAATGCGGTGGGGACGATGAACCCGTTGATCACTTTGCTCCAGGTTCCCTTGCGGCGATGGACGGCGATCATGTGGGCGAGCGAGGCGCTTTGCAGGGCGGAGTCGCGGTAGCAGCGGTGTTTGATGCTGCGCAACAACGAATGGTCCAGGCACTCCTCGCAGACCTTGCCCTCGCGCAACAGCGTCGCGGCCGGGCAGACCAGCCGGTAGTTGTAGAGCGTCTGCACGACCGGCACCCCTGCGTCGCGGCAGGCGTAAAAAATCGCGGGGGAGATCAGCGCCAGTGTGTTGTAAACATGGACCACATCGGGCCGTTCGCGGCGCAACAGGCTGGAGAAATCGTCATAGGTCTTCCGGGACCACGCGACCTGCCAGAAGAGGGCAAGTTTTTGCGGAAGCGAGTAGCTTTCGATCTCCTTGTTGTCGCGGGAGTAGATGACGACTTCATGGCCGCGGGCCCGGAACAGATCCGGCTCGCTGTTGTACCACATGTTCTCGCCCCCGTGCTGCTGATAGTAGTTGAAGGCGTAGGCGATTTTCATTTGCCGGGGATCCGTTCGTACTCCGCTCCCACCTGCCGCGCGTTCTCCACCCAGTTCAACCGGCTCACGCGCTCGCGACCCCGATGAACCAAATCATCACGGAGGGCCGGATCTGCGGCCAGCGAGCGAACAGCGGCAACCACCTGATCAACCTCAAGCGGATCAACCAGGAGCGCCGCACCCCCGGCGACCTCGGGGAGCGACGATGCCGTCGAGGTGATGACCGGCACGCCGGAGGCCATAGCCTCGCCGATTGGGAAGGGAAAGCCCTCATACAGCGAGGGGAAGATCAAGGCGTCCGAGGCATGATAGACCGCAACCATTTCCATGTTGGGCACTTTTCCCAGATGCCGGATGGCGCCCGCCAGGTGGTGTTCGGCGATGAAAGCCTGCTGGGCCGGCGTGAAGGCGATGCCGGCCTTGACGAAGACGACGTTCTCGTCTTTCAGCGTGACGAGTGCCTTCAGAATGGTGTCAACGTTCTTGCGCGGCTCCACCGTGCCGACGTGCATGATGCAGAATTTATCGGACGGCAGATCGAGTTTTTGCCGCGCGGCGGCCTTGTCTGTGGCCGCGCCTGGATGGAAGTGGGCCGGCACGGCATTGTGAATCACGGAGACCTTGTCCGGTTTGACGCCCAAGATCGCTTCCAGATCACGCACGTTGTCCTGCGAGAGGGTGATGACATGGTCACAGGACCGCAGGCTGCGCATGCAGAATTCCTGGGCGGCGCGGCTGATTTGGAGAAACGTGGCAAACTGACGGATGTTCTGCGGAAAGCGGTAGTAGATCAGATCGTGGCAGGTGGCCACGACCTTCTGGCCGCGCAGGCGGGGAAACCGGGCCACGTGAAAATAGTGATCGGACATCACGTGGATGATGTCGGCGTCACGCGCGAGGGTCCGGATGGGATAAGCCAAAAAGCGGTCCAGATAGCGCTTCACGCCATTGAGGGCGCGAGCCGGACGGGACTGCAGGTGGGTGTTGGGCAGATTGCGGGGCTCGACTTCTTCCACCGTCCATTCCGGAAAGGCCTGACGCAAACCCGCGGCGAGGCCGTCGGCATAGACATCCATGCTGGGATACTCGCCGCGCATGGCGCGCATGATCAGGACTTTCATGAGCGTTGTAAGGTGAAAAGGGGAAGCGGTGAGAATGTGGAAAAAGCGAAATTCAAAAAATCCCCGGGCAAACGCATGAAAAGTGATCTCCTCTGCGGGAGGGACGCGGACTCTCGCGTCCGTCGACAGAACCGGCCGACGCGACCGTCATCCCTCCATAGTGAAGACATTCTTTTCCTGTTTTTCATGCGTTTTCCCCGCAAAACGGCACTGTCCTGTAGCGGAAACCGTGAGCTTTCAGGGATCGGCATATTCGGGCAAGAAACGATTCCATCTGTATCGACGAATGGCGCAGTTATGGCTCCATCAACTCCAGCCCGTGAAAATAGTCACGATAATAGCCGCGGTCACGGGCCAGCAGACGGTCGCAGTGAACCTGGGCGTGAGCACCGATAAGGAAATCCGGCAGGACCCGGCTTGGGGCGCGCGACCGGCCGAGATACTTTTGATACATAGCACCGGCCAGCAGGGCGGATTCTTTCGTGGACGGTTTGAAATTAAGGAGCCAATCCTCCAGGAGTTTCTCGACATCCGGCTCCGGGAGGGCCGGCCGGATTTCTGCCAGCACGCACTCGCAAATCACGAGGGAACCCTCACTGGAAGCCTTGCGGATCGCGGTCAGGGATCGCTTCAAATGGGTCTTGTCGTCGGAGATGACATCCAGAATGACGCTGGTGTCCAGGGCCGTAATCACTTGCCGCCCCTGATCCGGGCCAGGTAGCCGTCAACAGTCCGGCCGACGGGGAGCTTGCCCTTGCCCCGCCATTTCTCAAAAGGGTCTTCCTGGGAGAGTTTACGGGCCACGAGGCAGCCCGATTCCTCGGTGAAATCAAGGACGACACCAGGATTCAGCCCCAGCGAGTCGCGCAGGCTCTTGGGAATCGTGATCTGGCCTTTTTCCGAAAGAACGGCATTCATACTTTGAAAGTAAGAATTCCTACCAAAAGATCAAACCGAAAGGAGGGGGCAAACCGGAGACCGGA
>JBMOHI010000356.1:0-3165 GCA_049317925.1 Terrimicrobiaceae bacterium | reverse complement strand
AACGTTCTGCGCGGCCAAGGCAAGCACCACTTTCATCCAGGACGGAGAAAGATGTTTCCCCGCAGCGGGTGAGCAGGTAGCCGAGCGCAACGGTTTTGTGCAATTCCGGATGACGCGCCGCGCGGGTGATCCAGCCGGCTTTTTCTCCGGAGGCGGTGAGAAGAGTGGCCGAAGGCAGTTTCTCCGGATCAAAATCGCCGACAAATCCGCTGAGATGCCGGTTGACGCGCCCGGCACTTTCGATGCGGGAAACGACTTCCTGCCCGACGTAGCAGCCTTTGTGGAAATCGACCGCTGATTGTTCAAGTCCTGCTTCCTGCGGCAAGGTCTCCGGGGTCAATTCCCAACCCCACTGCGGCAGACCGCGCTCGATGGTAAGCAAAGTCACCTCCGGTGCCGAGGCCTCCATCAGGCCGGTGGGCGGGGACGAAAGATCGACTCCGTCTTCCCCCAGACGCTGCACCCGGACACCCGCCAGCGGGGCGGCGGCGGGTCCGAAGGCATGACAAAAGGATCCCTCGGACGGCAAAACTTCAAACGTCACGTCGTCCGCCACCGCGTAGCGTTCCAGCCGCGCGGGAAGGATTTCTTCCAGCGAGGCATCCGCGTCGATGAGCAGGGAATCATTTTCCGACCAAACCAGGATATCCGCGCACAGTTTGCCCTTGGCGGTGAGGATGAGGGCACGCAGGGCCTGGCCGGAAACCAGTCGCCGCAGATCGTTGCTGACTTGGCCGTTGAGATAACGCAGGCGGTCGGAACCCGTCACCCGGAGGCGGGTGCGTGGGCCGAGGAAAAAAAATCCGCCCTCGCTACGGAGTTGGCGCAACCGGCCGGCCTCTGATGACACAGCAGTTTATTCCTTCCGGCCGAAGAGAGGGAAAATTTTCTTTTTCTCCTTGGGCGGCGGGGGCGTGTCACCGTTGGAGGAACCCGCTGCGGCCGGGGCAAAAACCGCCTCGGGGATTTCGTTTTCCTCGTTGGGATAGCCGTAATGCCGCGCGATGCTGGAGAAATCGGCGTCTCCCCACCCGCTCTGCAATCCGGCCATGGCCGAACCGGCATAGGCCGCAGTCTCGGGCAATTCCACGCCGTGCTCGGCCGCCATGGCCAGGGCAATCTGGATGTCCTTGAACATGTGTTTGAGCGAAAAACGCGGATCGAAATCCGCCGCGATCATGCCCGGCACCTTGAGGTCCACCAAAGGAGAGTGAACCGCATGGAGCTGAAGGGCTTCCCCCATCTTGTAGAGCGGAATGCCGCTTTTCTCCAGAAGGCACAGGGCCTCGGCGTACGCTCCGACCGAAACGGCTACAATGAGGTTGGTGGCAATCTTCACGGCGGTGGCCTGGCCGATGTCACCCATGGGCAGAATGGCTTTGGCAGCGACTTCCAGTTGGGGACGGACTCTTTCCAACACGGCGGCGTCCCCGCCGATGTAATAAACAATCTGTCCGGCGGCGGCGGCGTCACGGCTCCCGGTGAAGGGGGCGTCAAGAAACGAGGCGTTCCGCTCCTGCACAATGCGGGCGGCTTCCAACGTTTCCTTGGGCGAGGTGGTGGCATGGTTCAGTACCACATGCTCGGGACCGAGGGCGGGTGCCATGGCCTGGACGGTTTGAATCAGGGCAGGACCATCCGCCACGTAGATTTGGATAACCTTGGCCGACTCCGCGACCTCGGCCGGCGAGGAAAGGAAGTTCGGTTCCGGGCGGGGCGAGCGGTTCCAGACCCAGACCTGATAACCGGCCTTGCGCAAGTTGGCGGCGACACGGCTGCCGATGAGACCGAGGCCAATGACGCCGGCGTTGGATTTCGCAGGTCGCGCCATGCGGCCTAGGAGCCGGGTTTGTCACTCACCGGAAGCTGGGGCATGGCCGGAGCAGCGGGAGCGGGGAGGGTGTTCTCGATCTTGGCCGAATCGCGCAGGGATTTGAGCAGTTCCTGCACGGCCTTGCGCTGCTTGTCGGTCTTGAGGTAGGCCAGCAATTGCTTTTTGACCTGCTCATAAGGAACAACTCCCGCAGGCTTTTTGTCCGTGACCTTGATCACGTGCCAGCCAAACTGTGTGCGGACGGGTTCGCTGATTTGTCCGACTTTCTGGTTGAAAGCCGCTTCGGAGAATTCCGGCACCATTTGATCCTTGGGGAAGAAGCCCAGGTCGCCGCCGGATTCCTTGGCCCCCGGTTCCTGTGAAAGTTCCTTGGCCAGCTTGGTGAAATCCTCGCCCTTCTTGGCCCGCGCGGCGGCCTTTTTCGCAATCTCCAATTTTTGTTTGGCCACGTCTTCCGAATCGTCTTTGCCAACCAGAATCAGAATGTGGCTGGCTTTCACCGTCTCGGGTTCGTTGAACTCGCTGGTGTTGGAATCATAGAATTTCTTCGCGTCGGCATCGGTCACCGCCGTCTTGTCGCCCACCTGGCCCTCGATCCACTTTTGCTGTTGGAGCATTTTCTTCAGGGCGTCATTGAACTTCTCCGGAGACTGACCGGCGGCAATGATCTGCTTGTTGAACTCCTCCTCCGAGGGGAACTGCCCCTTGATCTTGGCCACCTCGCTATCAATATCGGCTTGCGGAACGACCACGCCTTCGGCCGCCTTGCTCACCAATTTGTCCAGAATGAGTTCGTCAAGCAATTGGCGGTATCCCTCCAGCTTCTGATCGGCAGTCAGATCATCGACCTTCGCGCCAGAGGCCTGGACCGCGCTGTTGAAGGCCTCCTCCAACTCGGATTTGGTGACCTTCTCCCCGTTGACGACGGCGACGGGATCTTTAAGCACCGCAGCAGCGGCATCCGCCGCAGGCACCGGAGTGGTGGTGACGGCTCCGGGAGTCGCTGCGGGAGCGGCAGCCTGAGGCGAAGGAGAGGCCGCGGGAGTCGCGCCGGCGGGCTGGGACGGTTTGCAGGCGGAGAGCATGGCCGCAACCGCGGACAGGGAGAGGGCAAGGGAGAGAATTTTGTTCATTGGTTCACAGAAGGGAGGGTTTTTCGCATGGGCCGGAAGGCAAAGCCAGTGGAATTTTGCATTTTCCGATTTACACCCTCAGACAGCGGGGTGATGCTATCCGTTCAATTTGCTCACGTGGCGAAACTGGCAGACGCGTACGCCTCAGGAGCGTATGGGGCAACCCTTGGAGGTTCAAATCCTCTCGTGAGCACCACT
>JBMOHI010000355.1:0-3170 GCA_049317925.1 Terrimicrobiaceae bacterium | reverse complement strand
TTTATCGTTTTCTGGCCCGCGTCTGGCGTCTGGCCATGGAGGAAAACCAGGAAGGAGAATGGATCATTTCCCCCGCTCTCGCGGAAAGCGATCTGACATCCGCCCAATTGCGCATCGCCCACGCCACGATCAAGAAGGTGACCGAGGATATCGCGGCCTTTGCCTTCAACACCGCCATCGCCCAAATGATGGTCTTCACCAATGAATTCGTAAACGCCAACCCCCGGCCGGTGGGGGCTCTGCGCATCCTGCTGCCGCTGCTGTCGCCTTTTGCCCCGCATCTGGCCGAGGAACTCTGGGAGCGCCTCGCGCAAAAGTTCCCGGGCTTCGAGGGCCGCGCTTCCACCCAGCCCTGGCCGGTGCACGAGGAAAAATTCCTCGTGGTGGACGAGGTCGAGTATGGAGTGCAGGTCAACGGCAAGGTTCGGGACCGGATGACGGTGAAGAATGATGCTGCCGATGCCGCAATCGAGCAAGCCGCCCTGGCTCTACCCAAGGTGCAGGAAGCAATCGCGAACAAGACCGTGGCCAAGGTCATCGTCATTCGCGGAAAACTGGTCAACATCGTGGCCCGATAACCTTGCGGTTGGAGTCAGCTTTCACCCGTGCTATTCTCCACCCCGTGCCACGCCGACATTACAGCGAACGGGGATTTACCCTGCTGGAGCTTCTGGCTGTCGTTGCCATTTTCACCGCCCTCGCCACTCTGGGACTCGGCGTCGGCGGGCGCGCACTGAAAGAAGCGGACAAAGCCGATTCTGTGGCGCGTCTGCGCACATTGGGCAGTGCCATTCATCTCTACGCTGCGGAACACGATCAAGTCCTGCCCGGCCCACTTTGGCCGGGTCAGGTCATGCTTTACGATGTCGCTCGCGACGGACGCCTCGTGCGTGATCTGGCGGAATACCTGAACATCGAAAACAAAACCCGGCCTTATCTGGTCGAGCGCATGATTCCCCGCGCGTACCACAAGGCCATGCACCGCACAAAAATGGAAGACGCCAGAGTTTATCTCGTGAACACCGGGGTGGTGATCGACGGTCAGACCAGGCAACCCTTCGGCTCGCTTACCAGCAGCCCGGTTCTTCCCTCCATGAAACTCTCCGCCCTGCGCTCCCTGCCCGCGCAGGAAAACTGGATGGCCTGTGAGGCCGACCAACTTCACCCTTACGTCGCCACGGCACCATGGAAGGCCAACACTCCGGCGCTTCCGGTTCATGACGGGCGCCGCGCCCTCGTGCGATTCGACGGAAGCGTTGATTTAGAAAAAACCACACCCTGATTCACCCAGACCAATGTCGAGCAAACCCGTCCCGTTTCTGTTATTCGCCCTCATCTTTTTCGTCGTGCCAACCGCGGACGCGCAGGACACGATTTCTTCAAGGGAACAACGCTTCCGCGTCGAACCCTTGGTGGAAGGACTGGAAGTTCCCTGGGGCATGGTCAAGCTGCCGGACGGACGCTTCCTCGTCACCGAACGGAAGGGCACCCTGCGCGTCATCGAAAATGACAAACTCCTCCCCGACCCCGTCGAGGGAGTGCCAGCAGTCTGGGCGCAAGGCCAGGGCGGATTGCTCGACATCAGGCTCCACCCGGATTACGCCAAAAACGGCTGGATCTACCTTGCCTTTTCCAAGCCGATCGGCGCCGGCGCCCTGACCTCCATCGTCCGGGCCAAACTCGAGGGCAACCGCCTCGTCGATCTGCAAACCATCTTCGATCCACCAGCCGGGGAGGCGACAAAGGGCGGAGTGCATTTCGGATGCCGCATGGCATTTGACGGAGAGGGCCATATCTTTTTTTCCATCGGCGACCGCGGCGATGTCACTACCCCGGCCAACAACGCTCAGCGCCTCGACAACGTGAAGGGAAAGATCCACCGACTCTTTGACGACGGACGCGTCCCGCAGGATAATCCGTTCGTCAACACGCCGGGAGCCCGTCCGTCCATCTGGAGTTACGGCCACCGCAATCCTCAGGGTCTCGTTTACGATTCCACCACCAAGCGCCTCTGGTCGACCGAGCATGGACCTCGCGGCGGCGACGAACTCAACCTCATCGTCAAAGGCGCCAACTTCGGCTGGCCTGTCATCACCTACGGCATCAACTACAGCGGAACTCAGATCACAGACCACACCTCCCAAATCGGCATGGAACAACCCGCTGTGTTCTGGGTGCCCTCGATCGCCGCCTGCGGACTCGCGGTCTATCACGGCAACCGCTTCCCGAAGTGGGAGGGGAACCTTTTCGCCGGCGCGCTGGCACATCGGAAAATCGTCCGCATCAAGCTCGACGGCGAGAAAGTCGTGCAGCAGGAAATTCTCCTGGAAAAATCCGGGCGCGTCCGCGACGTGCGCTGCTTCGACGACGGCTATATCTATGTCCTCTACGAAAGCCCTGGCCGGATCGTAAGGCTCGTACCGGAGTCCTGAGCGGCCCGTCTCTTGTTGCCAAGGGAGGGAACATTTGCTTGAGTGCGAAAAAGTTTCCCACCCGATGAAACACTCTGTTCTCCCCTGCCTCGCTGGCCTCCTCCTCGTGGCGGCACCAACCCTCTCCGCGCAGACCGCCGATCCCCTTCCCTCGGCCGACAACAACGGCTATTCCCGATTCTGGGATTACTACAATCCGTATCCCTCCAACTACATCGGCTCGCCGCAATGGTGGCAGGGCGAAGCCGCCCTCGGCGACTGGTGGGGCATCCGCAACATGCTTGATGACGGCGGCGTGGAAATCTCCGCCAGCTACACCAACAACATTGCCGGCAACCCGCTCGGCGGCATCGACCAGGGCTTCACCTATTGCGACAACATCAGCTTCGGGGTCGCCCTCGATTTCGACAAACTGATCGGCTGGCAGGGCATGACCCTTACCGTGAGCGGACTCAACCGCGACGGCACCAGCCTTTCCCAGGATTACCTCGGCAACCAGTTCACCGTGCAGCAGGTCTTCGGTGGCTCGGCTGTGATGTTCTACGCCCTTGCCTTCGACCAGAAGTTTTTCAATGACAAAGTGTCGCTGAAATTCGGCCGCTTCGCCACCGGCGACGACTTCGCTTCCTCGCCCATTTACTGGCTCTACATGAACAACGGCATCGACGGCAACCCTCAGGCCCTGCCGGTCAACACCCAGTTCTCCGCCTACCCGTGGGCCGTCTGGGGCACCCGCCT
>JBMOHI010000354.1:0-3174 GCA_049317925.1 Terrimicrobiaceae bacterium | reverse complement strand
TCGGCGTCCACCGTCTTCATGCGGATGTGGAAATGATCCTTGAAGAGTTTTTCCACCGCGGCGGTTTCATTGGCACGCAGGAGGCCGTTGTTGACAAAGATGCAGGTGAGCTGATCGCCGATGGCCTTGTGAATGAGGGCGGCCGCGACCGAGGAATCCACCCCGCCGCTGAGGCCGAGAATGACCTGTCCATCGCCAACCTGCTGACGGATCTGCTCGCAGGTTTTTTCAATGAAGGAACCCATGGTCCACTTCGATTGGCAGCCGCAGACGCGATAGACGAAGTTTTCCAGAATCTCCTTCCCGCGCGGGGTGTGAGCCACCTCGGGGTGAAATTGCAGTCCATAGATCTCCCGCTTGGTATCGCCAATGACGGCATGCGGGGAATTCTCGGTCGTGCCGAGGGCCCGAAACCCCTTCGGCATTTTCGTGACCTTGTCGCCGTGGCTGTTCCAGACATCGAGTTCGGCCGGGAGTCCGTGGAAAAGGTCGGACCGCCGGTCCACCTTCAACCGGCCCGCACCGTATTCGCGGCGTTCGGAACGTTCGACTTTTCCGCCCAGATCGAGGGAAACAAGCTGCATGCCGTAGCAGATTCCCAAAATGGGGATGCCAAGGTCATAGATCGCCTTGTCCACTTTGGGTGCGCCCTTCGCATAAGCACTGGCCGGTCCGCCGGAAAGAATAATGCCCTTGGGACGGGAAGCGCGGAGGACGGAGGCCTTGGTGCGGAAAGGCAGAATCTCGGAATAGACCCGGCATTCACGCACGCGCCGGGCAATGACCTGGGTATATTGCGAACCGAAATCGAGAATGACGATATGATCCTCTGACGAGGAGGGCGAAGAGGACATCTCAGCAGGGGAACTCGGGGTCAGCGGTATTCAGCCCCGAAGGAGTCGCTGGTGGGATTATTTGGAACGATTTGTCCCTGGCCTTGAATGCCGCGTTGGAGCTGATTGCCCACCTCGCCAGGTTGCTGTTCAGCCACCGTGCAGCCGGTCAGCGCGAAAGCCAAAGCGGCCAACAAGCCGAAAAAAAGAGTCATGCTTCTCACGCGGGGCATAATAAAAAAAAGTCTCTCGATGGCAACCCTGATTCCAAAGGAAGAATTGCTCGGCCTCTATGCGGCCGGATGGTTCCCCATGGCCCAGTCGGATGGGTCGATCCGCTGCTATTCCCCCGATCCGCGGGGCATCATTCCGTTGGAGGATTTCCACATTCCCCATGGCGCGAAGAAGGCCCTGCGCGATCCGGCTTGGGAGTTGCGTGTCGACACGGCATTCGAGCCCGTCATCCGGGCCTGCGCGGAACGCGAGGAAACCTGGATCGATGAAAGCATCATGCAGAGCTACCTCGCCCTTCACGACGCCGGGTGGGCCCACTCAATTGAAGTCTGGCGCGAGGGCTGCCTGGCCGGCGGACTTTACGGCGTGCGCATCGGAGCGGCATTTTTCGGCGAGTCCATGTTCAGCCGTGTGCCGGGAGCATCGAAGGTCGCCTTGGTCCGGTTGGTGGCGATGTTGCGCTCAGGGGGATTTCTTCTGCTCGACACGCAATGGACCACGCCTCATCTGGAAAGTTTCGGGGCCCGCTCCATTCCGCGGAAATCCTATCTCAGTCTTCTGCAAAAAGCCGTGAACCGTCCAGCCCGCTGGACCATCACCCCCGGCCCAGAGCGTTGATCACCTCCCGGGCCACCCTCCAGCCCGTGGCCAGCGCGCCATGAACCGTTCCACTGTGACCGGCCGTGTCCGTCGCTTCTCCCGCAAAGAAGAGCTTCCCCTCCACCGACCGGGCCAGAGCTTCGCGATCCGCCTCGGTCGTTTCCGTCGACGGATAACTGTATAATCCACGCACATAGGGGTCCGCGCTCCAATCCGCCACAAATCCCCTCTCGAACGAGCGGCGGGCCAGACTGCCTCCGAACAATTCGTCCAGTTCGTCGAGGGCAAAACGCACCGGATCCACCTGCAGGCGGGCCAGCGCCTCCGCGCGCGATCCGCCGATGAACGCCGTAAGAATGTGACTCTCCTCCGACTTGCCCTTGGCCGCCGCCCAATACTGCGGCAAAAAACCATCGGTGTGTAAAAAATACAGTCTCTCATCCCAGAACCGGTGGCGGAATTTCAGGATGATCTTCATCCCGGCATCCATGCCGATGGCCCGGGTGGCCGACACTTTTTCCGCCGGAAGCTCCGGATCAAAGGCGATGACGCCGTCCCGCAGCACCCGCAGTGAAGCCGTGACCACGACCGTTTGCGCCCGCCACTCGCGTCCATCCAGACCGCGCAGCACCGGCACACCCCGCCAGTCAATGGATTTCACCGGACAATTCACAATCACCCTGTCCCGCAGTTTCCCGATGGCCGCCTGGAACAAATCGAGATAGCGACCCTTCAGGGTGAAGTTGGTCTCTCGCGCCTCCCAGCCCTTTTCGTAGTGCAAGAATCCCCGCATGGCCAACCGGTCCAGAGTTGTGCCGTGTTCGACCCCGAGCCGGGAATCCAAATAATGCCAGGCCCTCCGTGGAAAGTGACTGCGGATCAGGTGCTCCTCCGCCGCCCAGTTTCCGCCGGTGTAGGACCCCAAACCCTCGATCAGTTCGAAGGCCCGCCGGACGTCTGCGTCCTTCTCCGCCTGATCGAGGAAACACAACTCCCCGTCCAAGCGCAGCATGTCGTCCGTGGTGAAATGCCGCAAATGAGCAATCCCCAAATCCTCCGCCAGCCCGAGGAGAAGATTATCCGCTCCGTGCACCTCCTCCGCCCCGAGCTCGATGGGAAAATCGGCGAATCCCTCCAGGGCCCGCACCCGGCCTCCGATCCCGCCGGAAGCCTCCAGAATCAGCGGCTCGAGGCCGGCCTCCAGCAATTTCTCCGCCGCACACAGACCGGCCACACCGGCCCCGACGATGACAACGGGAAGTTCCATGCGAAAAGAATTCTCTCGCACAGTCCCGTCCCCGCCGCCAGCGCGGAATCGTGAGACCTTCCGTGCCGGATTCAGCCATCCGCAAATTCACCTTCGTAGGACTTTACCCCGACGCAGATACCCGATAGATAAAACAGCATGAGTTTTTCCCCCATCGACTGGGAACAGTTGGATATGATCGCGGACGGATTCACCCCCGACTTCGTCGAAATCTACCGCGAGTATCTGGCGGAGATTCCC
>JBMOHI010000353.1:0-3175 GCA_049317925.1 Terrimicrobiaceae bacterium | reverse complement strand
GGTCGGCCGCATGGCCCTTTCCGAAAATCTTCTCATTGGCGCGGAAGCTTTGCAGAGCGGCGCAGGATGCCAGGGCGTCGAGTTGTTCCCGGGGCAGGTTTTGCAAGAAGGGGTGATTGGAGAGCAGGGTGGTTAGAGATTTCATAGGTTCAGTTTATTGATAAGAGAATGTGCCACGGACTGGTGCGGTCCGCGTGGAGGATCTTGTCCAAGGCCAGCCATGGATTGCCCGGTTGTGTTGCCGGATCCGGTTCCCTTGGCGGGGAATCTGGTGAATCAGGCGGGCGGTCACGTCGGACAGGCTTCGGTGGCCGGTTGCTCCGTCGGGGAGTTCTTCAGTCCGCCCAGGAAATTTGCGATGAAGCCGGCGCTGCCCACCACGAGAAAGATCGCGCCGAGGGACAGAATTTTTTCCGACGCGCCCCATGCTCCCAGAATGAGCATGCCGGCTCCGATGGCATAGTTGAAGAATGCCGCCAGCAGGAGTTGACCGGCCAGACGCCCGGACACGCTTACTGCCGCGTCGTCCCCCGGCAATCCCTTCTGGAGTTTCAGTAAGAGAAAGAAGAGGGCGATCAGGCCGGGAACGGCGGTGGCCAACAGGGCGGTGAGACCCGCGGTCCAATCCATCGGCAGGACAGACAGGACGGCGGGAGCCGTCGTTTCCACCGCCGGGGAGGCGGCTGCGACCGCTTCGGATTGTGCGAGGGACAGGAGTCCGATCCGTTCCCGCACATCCCAGAGCAGCAGGGTGGTCGCAGCGGGGATCATCCAAAGCGCCGCCAGCAGAATCTTCGTCTCCCAGCCCGCGGCCCGCGAGGCGCTGCGCTGCAGGATTCCATGGAATTCGCCCAGGTAGATCAGGAGGCCGACGAGAAAAACCGTGGCGCAGAAGAACACCCCGGCCAGCGGGCCATAGGTCAGGGCGGGAAACATCCAGGCAATGGCGAAGTTCGTGACGGCCAGTGCCCACCACGAGGTGGCGGACGATGGCGTTTCCGTTCCCAAGGCAACCGGGGTGACGCGCAAAGCCAATCCCAGAATCGTGTTGATCAATACGCCGGCGACCACAAAGACCAACCAGCCCACCTTCCAATTGGTCTCGACGAACATGGGCAGGGGAGCCCCGGGGGCAAACGGCAGTCCAAGAAACAAGGCGATGGCCAGCCAGATAATCACGGCGATGAGAAAGGCGCTGCTGGCATCAGGGAGGATCATCACGCGCAGGGTCATCCCGACATTGACCACAAAAATAATTCCACCACAGGCCAGGAACGTCGCTCCCATCGGAGCCTGTGGCATGTCGGGAAAGAAGGACGCCAGGAGGACGACAATCAATCCGGCCAAATGGAATCCCCAGTGCAGGAACACCGCCTGCTTGCTGAAGAGCGGCAGGGAGAAGGCGGCCGGCAGGGCCCAATAGATGGCGGCGAAGACGGCGGGCAATCCGAAACCATAAATCATCAGCGTCACCCAGGCCTGGCCGGCGCTGGTCAGGGTGTCGGCTAGAAGAAATCCGGGTTGGGCCGCGAGGGAGATGGAGCCGAGGACAAGAAAGATCAGCGCGGTGGTGACGAAGGCGAGGGTGCCCGGGCCGGGCGCCGTTTGGGATTCAGGAGTTTTCATGGGTGGTTTCGTTTTGGAATGCGGGGTTGGGAAAGAAGCGGAAAAAGAAGAGCACGATGCCAATGGAAGTGAGCGAACTGCTCGGCATGATGATGGCGGCCAGCAGGGGACTCATCCAACCCGCCAGGGCCGCGGACACGGCCAGGGCATTGTAAGTGAGGGCCGCGGTCAGAACGGCCTGCGTGGTCCGCCGGTGGCTGCCTGCTGCCGCGAAGAGGGTGCCGAGTCCGCCGAGTCCGCGTCCGAGCAGATAAAAGTCGGCCTTGTGTTCCAACAGCCCCGTATCCACTGCTGGCGTGCCCCGGCACAGGGCCGCGTCAAACGCGAGGCTGTCATTGGCTCCATCACCAAGCATGAGGGCGCATTCCGGCCAGCGGGTGCGCACGAGGTGCGATTTATCCGCGGGGCTTAACCCACCGAGGCAATGCGAAGCGGGCAGTCCGAGCGACCGTCCCATGGCGGCGACGCGGGCTTGTTCATCACCGCTGAGGAGAAAAACCGACAGCCCGGCGGATTGGAACTGCGCCACCTGCCGCACCGCATCGGGACGCAGTTCCTCGCGGAAATGGAACCGGGCAATGGCACTGCCCTCCAGCGACAGCACAGTGCCTTTGCCGTGTCCCTGTTTGGCCGCCCATGAGGCCCGCCCCAGGCGCCACTGCCCGAGGGAGGAATTCCATTCGACGCCCATTCCGGTCACTTCGTTCACGCTGCCGCTGCCGTCGGCAACTTCTGTCCCCGCCGCCAGGAGTTCTTCCCGCAAGCAGGCCGCCACGGGGTGAAGACTTCGTTCCACCAGGCGCAGGAGGTAGGCTTTTGTCTGGCCGGACAAGGCTAGAAGGGCTTCGCGATCGGCCAGTCGCAACGTTTCGAGTGTGACCGTTCCGGTTTTGTCCAAAAGCAGATGGGTGACGCGACGCAGCCGCGGCCAGAGGGTTCCCTCCCTGAGATAGACCCCGAATTGCTGCATGCGCCCCGCGGCCAGATCATCGAGCAGGGGCAGCGCCACGCCAATTGCGCACGGACACGAGACGACCAGCACGGAAATCAAAACCTGGAAAGCCGCCGTCCATTGCCCGGCCACCAGCCCCCAGCCGAGAAA
Source organism: Terrimicrobiaceae bacterium (assembly GCA_049317925.1). Lineage (GTDB taxonomy): Bacteria > Verrucomicrobiota > Verrucomicrobiia > Chthoniobacterales > Terrimicrobiaceae > CAMASH01. The sequence continues at coordinate 447 of JBMOHI010000353.1, read as the reverse complement.
ACCCGCCACGGCCAGGATCAAGACGAGACCCAGATAGACCTTGATCAGTCTTTGCAAAACGGGACTGCGCCAGGTGCGTTCGGAGTCGATGTGGAGCAGGGCCGACAATTGCGAATCCTTCCAATCCTCCAGCGCTTCGAACGAAAGCGCGGAGTCCGAAAGATTGCGGGCCCCCGAGGGCACGATTCCGCCGGTCTCGAAGCGGCGCGGGGCGGGCTCACCGGTGATCCAGTTCAAACCAAATGTCGCCGCACCGCTGCGCAATTTTGAGCGGACTGGCACCACCTGGTTTCTCGCCACGATGAAATGATCTTTGGCCAGAACCACCCGGGCATCGGTCTCCACCGGCAGGTCATTTCGCATCAGGCTGACCCGTCCGGGCGAGAGTTTGGTGGAAAGGAGACGCTGCCGGTTGGCTTCGACCACCCGTTCCTGCAGCCAGCGTCC
>JBMOHI010000352.1:0-3178 GCA_049317925.1 Terrimicrobiaceae bacterium | reverse complement strand
TCGAAGGCTCGGGGACCACGCTGAGGTTGTTGATATAAAGATTGTTCTGGTCGATGCCCGCACCAGTTCCGGCGACATAGAAGGCAAAGCCGGAGATGTTTTCCGTCAAGCCGCTAACCGTGCCGCTGAAGAGGGTCCCTTGGAAGCCCTGGCTGGAGGTGCGGCTGATATCGTAAGAGACCTGGGTGGCGGACAACACGGAGAGCGTGACGCCGATCACCGCGTCATTCCCGCCGTAGTTATAACCCGCACCGGCCCCGGGGTTCAGCGTGGCGCTGCTCGATGAAACCGAGGCACCGGTTCCAACGTTGAAATTGAAGATCTGGCCTTGGGATCCCGCGAAGAGATCGAACCCTTTGTTGCCATTGTCGAAGTTCAGTGCCAGTTGGAAGGTGAAGATACTCCCGGAGGAGAGCGAAACACCGAAAGCCCGGCTGGCGTTGACAAAGGCGGCGGTGGGATTCGCGTAGAGCCCGAGCGAAACACCGGACGTGTTAATATTGCCGGCTCCCGCGGTCGAACTCCCGACAAAGGATCCCGCAAAAATCGTCGCTCCGTTGTTATTATTTGTGATCGACCATGGCAGGAACCCTGAACCCGGATTGTTCCCGTTGCTCCAAGCCCCGCCGTAATTCCCCGCGTTGTCCGAGGCAAGCTGGGCCTGCGCCGAAGCGATCAGGGCGAGGGCCAGAATGGAATAGAGGAACTGTTTCATCGGGAGAAAACCATGGGGGGATTTCGCAATGGTGCGGATATGCCACCGGCGCGAACGGCTGTCAATATCACACGTCGTGCAACCGGTGCCGGTCCGGCGGGGTCACCGCCGCCCCAGGCCCATAAAATCAACTCTTGAACGATTCAATAATCTTGCCGCGTGGGGGGGCACCGCGGCGGTTGACGGTCGGGGCGTAAGGGTGGGATAGTCCCGACTCACGTTGGCCGCGAACACCGGATAACACCAGGTTCGAGCGCAATGACCATGAGAAAAGTCCTCCCCCCAATTCTGAGTCTGATCCTTCTGCTCCCGTCGGCCCGCGCGGCCGAGGGGCACGTTCCCGCGTGGGCCAAAGAGTCGGTGTGGTATCAAATCTTCCCGGAACGCTTCCGGGATGGAGACGCGACGAACAATCCCACTCGTTCCTCGCTCGAGTGGCCGATCATTCCGTCCGAGCGGTGGAAGATCTCGAAATGGACGGGAGATTGGTATGCGCGGGATGACTGGGAAAAGGAACTGGACCGGACGGGAAACCAGGATCCGTCCCCGGCCTTCTACAAGGGAGGCGTGTTCAATCGCCGGTACGGCGGGGATCTGCAGGGGGTGATCGACAAACTCGACTACCTCGCGGATCTCGGCATCAACGCGATCTATTTCAACCCGGTCTTCTACGCGCGCTCCATGCATAAGTATGACGGCAACAGTTTCCATCATGTGGATCCGTATCTGGGGCCGGATCCGAAAGGCGACTTTGCGATGATGGACAAGGAAACCGCCGATCCGGCGACCTGGCAGTGGACAGCCGCCGACAAGCTCTTTCTCGAACTGATCAAAAAAGCCCGCGAGCGGAAGATCCGCGTCGTGATCGACGGGGTCTTCAATCACACCGGACGGGACTTTTTCGCCTTTCAGGATCTCCGCAAAAACCAGGAAAAGTCGGCCTACCGCGATTGGTATCAAGTGGACGCCTTCGACCAACCGGGCACCACCCGCAACGAGTTTGCCTACCGCGGGTGGTGGGGGCACAAGACGCTGCCGGTTTTCTCCGCCACACCCGACGGAAAAGATATGGCCCCGGGACCGAAGGCTTACGTTTTCGACGCGACAAAACGCTGGATGGATCCCAACGGGGACGGCGATCCTTCGGATGGAATCGACGGCTGGCGGCTCGATGTGGCCGACGAGCGGCCGGCAAAATTCTGGGCAGACTGGAACGCCCTCGTGCTTTCGATCAATCCCCAGGCCTACACGACGGCTGAGGTTTGGAGCAGTCCGCTTGAACTGATCCAGCACGGAAATTTTTCTGCGTCGATGAACTACTACGGCTTTGCCTATCCGGTGAAGGGCTTCCTGGTGGATCGCAATGTTCCTCCGTCGAAGTTTTCCCAACTCCTCGATGAGCGGCGCAAGGCGCTTCCGGTTGAGACCGCGTATGCGATGCAGAATCTGATGGATTCGCACGACACCGATCGACTGGCCTCGATGATCGTCAATGGCGAGGGCTCTATTTATCCCGACCCGAACCAGATTGACTTTAACAACAACAACAACGCGCGGATTTCCAAGACGTACAAAATCCGCAAGCCGGACGAGCGTGAGCGGGCCATCCAGCGCCTGGTGGTCTTGTTCCAGATGACCTACGTGGGAGCTCCGATGGTTTATTATGGCACCGAAGCCGGGATGTGGGGCGGCAACGATCCGGATGTCCGCATGCCGATGATCTGGGCCGACCTGAAATTTGATCCGCAGGCCATCGATCCGCGGGGCGATCAGCGCAAACCGGATGAAGTGAAATTCGACGCGTCGCTCTTTGCCTTCTACAAATCGGCGATCGCGTTGCGCCGGGCCACCCCCGCGCTGAGCCTGGGGGACTATGCGGCTCTCGGCGCGTTCGATGACAAGAATACCTTTGTCTTTCTACGGAGTCTGGAACGCGAGGCCGTCGTGGTCGCGCTGAACCGCAGCGACGCGCCGCAAACTGTCGAGGTCGAACTGTCCTCCGCCCAGGCGGAGCTTCTGGCCGGTATGCAGGAGATTTTTTCGACCAAGCCAGGCTCGAGCGGGATCTCATGCGCGCTGGACGGGAATCGCATGCGCGTCACCCTTCCTCCGCTGACCGGGGCCGTCTTCGGGAAGCCGGACGCACCGCCCTCCCCCGCGAAAAGCACATCGCCTGCGCCGTGAATGAGTCTTTATCCGAACTGAATTTTTTACCCTCCCCTCTATGAACAAAAAACCGCAACTCAGCTTTTGGGCGATCTGGAACATGAGCTTTGGATTCTTCGGCATCCAATTCGGCTGGGGTCTCCAGATGGCGAACATGTCGTCAATCTATCAAATGCTGGGCGCGAATGAATCCCAGTTGCCGCTGCTCTGGCTTGCGGCCCCGGTGACCGGATTTGTGGTCCAGCCGATCATCGGCTACCTCAGTGATCGCACGTGGTGCGGACTGGGCCGGAGGCG
>JBMOHI010000351.1:0-3180 GCA_049317925.1 Terrimicrobiaceae bacterium | reverse complement strand
AACCCGTGTTACCGCCGTGAAAGGGCGGTGTCCTAACCGCTGGACGATAGGGTCTGAGACAGCTCGGAAAGATGGGGCAAAAGGCGATGGGGGGCAAGGGGGAATTTCTTTTTCCGGTTTTTCGGACAAAATATTGGAAATCCTTTCCCGGCGGAATATGATCTCCGCGTTTTGCCAACCAGACACCTGATCGTGAAAACTTTGAGCGTCCTGACGGCGGTTGCGGCCTGGCCATTTTTTCAGGCGGCGGCGGAAATCGCGGAAACTCCGCGCGGCGAATACCTGGAGCTTCACGCCTGTGATCTGTACACGGGTGGTTGCACGGCATCGGCCCAGATCACTCTGGGCGGACGTTCTCTCGTGCGGGTGTGGAATTTTGAGGTGGGGGATCTGGCTGGATTGACGGTGGTGGTTCTGGAGACGGCCGGTGAGAATCTTTCCCTGCCTGGGAGCAAGGCCGAATCGACCATGGCGTATTTGCCGGAACAGGCCAGCGGCGCTCAGCGGGAGGCGCTCCTGCAGTGGCTGAAGGAGAATGAAGTGTCGGTGACCGGGTCACGGGTGGTGCCGGTATCCTACCGGCGCGAGGGGCCGGTGGTTTCGGTGCGCGCGGGCGAGGGACTCGGGTTTTCCACCCGGGCCATTGAAGCGTGCGACGCGGGAAGTTGCGGGGAACAGCTCTGGTATTCCCCGCGCGCGAAAATTGGGGCGTTCACGGTGCTGGTCAACGAACGTTCCCATGTGGAGGAACCGGCCCTGAAGCTTTCGTGGAAGGACAATGCGTCCAAGAGCGTCTTCTTCGGAAGATTCGGTGTTCCCGATCAGAGCGGATTCACCCTCTCGGCCCTCCCTTAGATTTCCCATGGCCTCCTCCGACACCTCCGGCGAAAATCTTTCACGGCGCAATTTTTTCAAGGGTCTGGGCGCGGCTGCGGTCGCCGGTGCGGCGCAGAGGGCCGATGCGGTCGCGCAGGAACTCAACAAGCACAACGCGGAGAAAATCCAGGGCCCGGACCCTGTCCCGGTCAAACTCACAATCAATGGAAAAGCGCAGGCCTTTCAGCTTGAGCCGAGGGTGACTTTGCTGGATGCGCTGCGGAATCATTCTACTCAAACCGGGGCCAAGGAAGTCTGCGACCGGGCAACTTGCGGAGCTTGCACGGTGCTCCTGGATGGTGGTCCGGTCTATGCCTGCATGGTCTTGGCCATCGAGGCTCAGGGTCGCGAGATCACCACGGTGGAGGGACTGGCTCCGGATGGCAAGCTGACCAAGGTGCAGGAGGAGTTTATTGCGTGTGACGGGCTGCAGTGCGGGTATTGCACGCCGGGATTTGTCCTGAGCGTTACGGCCCTTCTGGCCAAAAATCCGAAGCCGTCGGAAACGGATGTGCGCAAGGCGTGCTCGGGAAATCTGTGCCGGTGCGGAAGCTATCCGCGGGTGGTTGAGGCCGCGCTGAAGGCGGCCGGCGTCCCGACGGCGTCAAAATGTGAGGTGCTGAACCATGTCTGAGTGGCCCTCCGATCCGAAATTCCTCGGCAAAGACACGCGGCGTCTGGAAGGTCCGGCCAAGGTGACCGGGGCGGCTAAGTACTCGTCCGACATGCAGCCGGAGGGCTGGCTTTACGGTATGATTTTTCGTTCGAAGTGGCCGGCCGCACTCGTCAAGTCGATCAATCTGGAAAAGGCCAAGGCGGTTCCAGGTATCAAAGGAGCCATGGCGGTGCGTGATGGCGAACGGCCGGTTTACTATTATGGCGAGGAACTGGCGGCGGTGGCCGGAACCAGCAAGCAGGCCTGTCTGGATGCCTTGCGGCTGATCGAGGTAGAGGCCACGCCCCAGCCGTTCGTGGTGGACCCGGTTGAAGCCATGAAGCCGGGCGCGCCCTCGGTGTTCACGGATTCGCCCAATCTCAGCGAGGCGAAAATCAAGGAAGAGGGCAAGGTGGATGAGGCCTTCGCGCAGTGCGCCGTGGTGGTCGATGGGGAGTTTTCCACCCAGGTGCAGTTGCACCACTCGCTCGAGACCCACGGCAACACCATCCATGTGCGGGCGGAGGATTGCACGGCTTGGGCGTCCACTCAGGGAATCTTCAGTGTGCGCGACGGACTGGCCGATCAACTGAAATTGCCGCAGAGCAAAGTTCGCGCGATCACCGACTACATGGGCGGTGGCTTCGGCTCGAAGTTCGGCCCTGGCGTAGAAGGTTTGCTGGCCGCCCGGTTGTCGCGGGAAACGGGATTTCCGGTGAAGATCATGCTCACGCGTTTCGACGAATCCCTCGCGGTGGGCAACCGGCCCTCGTCGTATCAAAAGATCAAGATGGGTTCGGACAAGGAGGGGAATCTGCTCGCCTTCGAGCTGGATGGATTCGGCAGTGCGGGATTTTCCAGCGGAGGTCGCACGGCCGGCGGTGGCGGCGGGGCGGGTTTTCCGGCACCGTATATTTACAAGGTTCCCAACGTGCGGACGAAGCAAGCCGGGGTGGCGACCAATGCGGGTTCGTCCCGCGCCTTCCGTGCTCCCGGACATCCGCAGGGTTCCTTCGGGATGGAATCCATCATGGACGAGCTGGCTGTGCGGCTGGGAATGGACCCGGTCGATCTTCGCATCAAGAACGATCCCTTTGAAATCCGGCGCAAGGAGTACGCGATCGGACGCGAGAAATTCGGCTGGGCCCAGAAATACAAAAAGGCCGGCAGCTCGTCCGGACCGATCAAGACGGGAGTCGGGGTCGCCGGCGCGACCTGGGGTGGGGGAGGCAAGGGGACCAAGGCGCAGGTCACCATCAATCCCGATGGGGCGGTGGAAGTCCGCTGCGGCACGCAGGATTTGGGCACGGGTATTCGAACGGTCATTGCCGTGGTGGCGGCCGAAATTTTTGGTCTGACCCCGGACAAAATCCTGGTGCGGATCGGCGACACGGATTTTCCGCCTTCCGGCGGCAGCGGCGGCAGCACGACGACGCCGTCGGTTTCCCCGGCCATCTTCGACGCCTGCACGAAGGCCTTGCAGCAACTTCAGACGGTCAGCGGCGTGGCCGACGCGCGCGGGGCGAACTTTTTGCCGGCCTGCCGGAAGCTGGGGGTCGAGCCCATCGTCATGCAGGGCGAGTGGAGGGAGGGGCTCTCGTCCAGCGGGGCGGGCGGGGTGCAATTTGCCGAAGTCGCGGTCGATACCG
>JBMOHI010000350.1:0-3182 GCA_049317925.1 Terrimicrobiaceae bacterium | reverse complement strand
CCCAGGAAACCTACACGCTCGATTACATCCACGTGACCAGCGGCAGCACCACCGTCCCGACTGCCACCGTGCGGTTGAAAAAAGGATCGGAAACCCTTCAGGATTCCAGCCCCGGCAATGGTGCGGTGGACGCCGCCATGCAAGCCATCGATCGCATCGTTCATCGCAGCGGCAATCTTGCCCAATATAGCGTCGAGGCCGTCACCCACGGACGCGATTCCTTGGGCGAGGTGACGCTGAAAGTGGATTTCGGCAACGGCGACCTCATCACGGGCAAAGGGGCCAGCACCGACGTGATCGAAGCCAGTGCCCGGGCGTACATCAACGCCGTCAACCGCGCCGAGATGCTCCACGGCCGCAGGCAGGCCATGGCGGCAGCGCCGATCTGACGAGAAGCGGCTCAGCGACCAGCAGCTTCCTATGGCTGGGTACGGTTGGCGGAAATTCAGGCGGGGAAGCTATTGGCTTTGCACAAATGAACGGACCGGCCCCATCCGCGCGCCATCCGCTCTACCCATGGCATCTTGAGTGGGCAAATCGGGCTTGTTAGATGGGTCGCGAAAATTCAAGATGGAGGGGCTTCGATGAAACCTCAAGGCTTGACGATCGATTGCGAGAGACAGCAGGAGGAGACGCGGGATACCTACCGCCTGCTGTTCGAAAGCATGCTCAACGGCTTTGCCTTGCACGAGATCATCTGTGATCCCGACGGCAAGCCTGAGGACTACCGGTTTCTCGCCGTCAATCCCGCATTTGAACGGATGACCGGGATGAGGGCGGCGGACGTCGTTGGACGGACAGTCAGGGAGATCATGCCGGAAACGGAACCGATGTGGATCGAGCGCTATGGCCGCGTGGCCCTCAATGGTGAGGCCGTGAAATTCGAGGAATTCAGCCATATGCTTGCGCGGCATTTCAAGGTCGCGGCTTTTTGTCCGCAGCCCGGCCGTTTTGCCGCCGTATTCGAGGACATCACCGAGCAGAAGGCTTCCGAGGCTCGAATCGCCCGTCTCACCCAGTTTTATGCCGCGCTGAGCCAGTGCAACCAGGCGATTGTGAATTCGGCGAGCACCGAGGAACTGCTCCCGAAGGTGTGCCGTGTTGCGGTGGAGTTCGGGGGCATGAAAATGGCGTGGATCGGGATGGTGGATGAGGCGGACGGGATGGTCCGTGTCGCGGCCTTGTCCGGTTCCGGAACTGAATACCTGGATGGCCTAGAGATTTCGATAGACGCTGAGAATCCATTGGCCCGAGGGCCGACGGGCACCGCAATCCGTGAGAAGCGCCCGGTCTGGTGCCAGGATTTCCAGGGGGATCCGGCCACGCTGCCATGGCATGAGAAGGGAGGGGAGTTCGGCTGGAGAGCCTCAGCGTCGCTCCCTTTGACGTTGAGACAAAAGCCCATCGGGGCACTCACTCTCTACAGCGATACCCTCAACGCTTTCGACGAGGATGCGCGCAATCTGCTGGTCGAGATGGCGGGTGATATCGATTTTGCCCTGGAGAGCTTTGCCCGTCAGGAGGACAGCAGGAAAGCCGAGGCGGAGGCGAACAAGCTCCGCACGGCGGTCGAGCAAAGTGCGAACACGATTGTTATCACGGACCCGAGTGGGATCATCGAGTATGTGAACCCCTTTTTCGAAAAGACCACGGGCTATTCATTTGCAGAAGCCGTCGGAAAAAACCCCAAGGTTCTCAAATCCGGCGAGCAGGACGACTCGTTCTACCGCAATCTCTGGGAAACCATCAGTTCCGGCCAAATCTGGAGGGGGCAATTCCACAACCAGCGCAAGGACGGCTCGCTTTTATGGGAGTCGGCGACCATCTCACCGGTTTTCGACAACTCGGGCCGGATCGTCCATTATATCGCGGTCAAGGAAGACATCACCGAAAGGAAAGCCCTCGAAGCGAATCTGCTTGATGCCCTCGATCGCGCGGAGGCGGGCAACCGCGCGAAGAGCGAATTCCTCGCCGTCATGAGCCACGAACTCCGCACCCCGCTCAACGGGGTCCTCGGCTTTGCAGAGCTGCTCTCCGAATCCCCGCTCGACAACGACCAAAGGGAGCAGGCCCACACGATCAGAATCTGCGGCGAGCACCTTCTCCAAATCGTCAACGACGTTCTGGATTTTTCGAGCATCGAGCGAAAGCGCATGAGGTTCGAGCCCTGCCCTGTCCTGATTGCCGGTCTGGTAGAATCCGCGTGCCTTCCCATCCGGAATACGGCCGCAGCCAAAGGGCTCGAATTTCATTGCGAGATGGAACCCGGGGTGCCGGAGCAAATGCACGGTGACGAACGGCGGATCCGCCAGATTCTCATCAACCTTCTCGGCAATGCGGTCAAATTTACTTCGAGCGGGTCGGTTATCCTTCGTGTTGCGCCGGCATCCTGCGGCGACCGTCCAGCTCTGGATTTCTCGGTGGAGGACACCGGTCCTGGCATTCCTTCCGGAACCATCCCCCTCCTGTTCAAGCCGTTCACGCAGGGGGATTCGACGCTGAAAAGGTCGTTTGAGGGGACGGGTCTCGGGCTTGCCATCTCGCAGCGCCTCGCCGAGGCCATGGGAGGGAAGGTCAGCGTCGCTTCAACACCCGGCCGGGGCAGCACATTTTCTTTGCGGCTTCCGGTCGAGTGCGGCGCCGGGGATTCGGAAACTGCCGTGGCTAAAAAAGTGCCCCGGCACGTCCCGGCTTCCCCCGGCACTCAGGAGGCATCCTCTCCCGGAAACCTTGTTCTCGTCGTCGAGGACGATGCCCCCTCCCGGTTGCTCGCGGGAAAAATGCTGCAGGCCGTCGGCTGGAGGGCGGAGTTTGCGCGGGACGGACAGGCAGCCGTTGATGCCTTTGCTCCCGGGAAATTCTCCGCGATTTTCATGGATATGCAGATGCCCGTCATGGACGGAATCACTGCGACAAAAATGATCCGCGAAACCGAGGCCGACACGGGACTCCGTGTGCCGATTATTGCTCTGACCGCAAACGTGATGCCCGGCGACCGCGAGCGATGCCTGGCGGCGGGCATGGACGATTTTCTCTCCAAGCCGTTCAAGAAGGAGGATCTCGCCGCGCGTCTCGCCACCCACCGCCGGGCATAGAACGAGGGTGCCTTGCGGATGGGCGTAAATTATGGGACTTGTATCTTCGATTTGACCGTTGAACTGGGTTCGCTCCGAACAATGGTT
>JBMOHI010000349.1:0-3187 GCA_049317925.1 Terrimicrobiaceae bacterium | reverse complement strand
TACACCGCGGAAGTCTGGGGCAATACCACCGGCGGGCTCAAACAAGGCAGCGTGAACACAGGACTCCTCGATTTCGGAGCAAATCTGGATTTGGAAAAAGCCCTCGGCTGGCAGGGCGCCAGCGTGAGCACGACCTGGCTGTGGCTGAGCGGAAAAGACGCCAGCGCGGACTTGGCGGGGAATTTTCTGACCATTTCCAACATCGCCGGATTCAACACCCTGCGTTTGATGGATCTCTGGTTTCAGCAAAACCTCCTCGAGGACAAAATCTCCCTCCGGGTCGGCCAACTCGCGGCCGATGCCGAATTTGTCATTTCCGACTACGGCAGCACATTCATCAACGGCACCTTCGGCTGGCCCGCCTTCCTTTACATGAACCTCCCCGCCGGCGGACCCGGTTATCCGATGGGAACCCTCGGCGCCCGGCTTGCGCTGAATCCCGTCGATTGGTTCACCTTCCAGTCCGCCGTCTACCAGGGAAACGTGTATGACCAAAACGTCAACCGCCACGGTTTCCGTTGGCGGCTCGATGGCGAGAACGGCTTTCTTTTTCTCAACGAGGCCCAGACCCGTTGGAACCATCGCGACGAGGAAAGCGGCCTGCTCGGACAACTCAAAGCCGGCATGTGGATTCAAACCGGCCAACTGGCGGATACCCTCGCGCCAAGCACGAACTCCGGCAACTACGGCTGGTATTTCGTGCTCGACCAAATGCTCTACCGCGAACCTTCCGCTGAACTTCCCGCACCCTCCGGCCGGTCGAAGGACGGAAAATCCGTAGTGGATGCCAAAAGCTCGAAGTCCTTCAAATCCCCCGTCAGCCTGGAAAAATCCGATCAAGGCCTCGGCTGGTTCAGCCGGATCGCCTTCACCAAGGAAGACCGCAACTTTCTAAATTTTTACTTCGACGCGGGCCTCACCTACAAAGGCCTCATTCCCACCCGCGATGAAGACGTCATCGGTCTCGCCTTTGCCTATGCCCAAATCGGCCAAACCGCCCGGAACACCCTCATCAGTGAAGGTTCCGTCGGCGTCGGTGCGGAAATGGTGCTGGAATTCACCTATCAGGCCCAGATCACCCCGTGGCTCGTCCTTCAGCCCGATCTGCAATTCATCATCAATCCCGGAGGAACGCAGGACCTCAACAACGCCCTCGTCATCGGCGGTCGCGCCGCCATCACGTTCTAAGGCAGGGGCGGCACTCCGGTGCCGGCCGATTTCCGATCAGGCCATCCCGCTCTGAACGGGCCGGCCCTCATCCGCGTCGATGTAGCCAAACATGGTCTGAATCTCCCCGCGGTTCTCAAAGCCGCTTTCTTTTTTCCGCTTGATCAGAATCTCCGTGGCTTCGTCATCCCAGCCCCGCTTGCGCATGAATTCGTTCCAAATCAAAATCTCCTCGTCGTCCGGACGCCGCCCCGTCGCGAAGCCCCATTCCAGGAGTGCCTCGTCGTCCAATCCCTCGCCAGCCTTCTTCACCAGCTCGTCGTAGGACACCCGCAGAAAATCCACGCATCGCTTGTCAAAGCCGGCACCCAGGTTGGCCTGTAAATCGGGATGAAGGGTTCCCGCCGCTTTCAGCCGGATCTTATCAACCATGCGGCCGAAATAAACGACGCCGCCGACAGTGTCATAGGGACTGCGAGGATAACTCATACCGGAGATGATCCCGCAGCCGGCTTCGATTTTCCATCAAAGAATGAGGCAAAAAGCAGCAGCCCCGCCGCCACACAGATGCACGAGTCCGCAACGTTGAACGATGGCCAGCGCCCATACCATGGTAGAATGAAATCCAGAAAATCGATCACATGACCGTGCAGCAACCGGTCCGTCAAATTTCCCGCCACGCCGGCCAGCAACAAGGCTGCGGCCAGACTGGAGAGCCGGTCCGAAAACACCCCGCGCCGGGTCAGAATTACCAGAACGATCAAGGCCACGGAGGACAACGCCACGAAGAAGAGATTGTTATTCTTCAACATGCCGAAGGCCGCGCCGGTGTTGTGCACTTGCACTAGATTGAAGAATCCCGGAATCACCGGAATTATCTCATCTGTCGAAATGTTCCGCAGGACCAACCACTTTGTCAGCTGGTCCAACAGATAGAGCGGCAGAGAAACCGTCAGCCAGAGCTTCATTTCACGGCTTCGGCGCAGCGATCACACAAGTCCGGGTGCGCCGCGATCTGCCCGACCGTCGGCACAAAACGCCAGCACCGCGCGCAGCCCGCGTGCGGCGATTTAGCGAGCGTTGCCGAGACTTCCGCGCCCGGCACAAAATGCACCTCGCTGATGATGAAAAATTCCTCGAGTTCCTTCTTCACCTCGTCCAATCGCGCGATCTGATCCGCCGGAACTTCCAGCGTGATGCTGGCCTCCAGCGGCTTCGTGATCGTTTTAGCCTGACGGGCCGGTTCGATCGCCTGTTGATAAACCACTCCCCGCAGCTTCAGCCATTCCTCGACCTGCTTTTCCAAGGCCTCATCGCGCAAAGCTGCATCGGCTTGGGGGAACGCTTCCAGATGAACACTGCCTTTCCGTCCGGCAAACTCCCAGGCCTCATCCGCCGTGAAAACCAGGATCGGCGCGAGCAACCGCGTCACCGCATCGAAACACGCCTGCATCACCGTCTGCGTCGCGCGCCGCCGTGGGCTGTCCGCCGCGTCGCAATACATGCGGTCCTTCGTGATATCCACGTAGACCGCACTGAGGTCCACCGCACAAAATTGGTTCAACGCCTCGAAGACCGCCCGGAAGTCGTACGCCTCATAAGCTGCGCGGCATTTCGCGATCACCTCCTGCAACCGGCTCAGAACCCAGCGGTCGACCACCGTCGCGCCGGAAAGATCCGGCCCGGCAAATCCGTTCAAGTTCGCCAGCAAAATGCGCAGCACATTGCGGAAGCCGCGATAACGCTCCGCCACCTGCTTGAACACGTCTTCGCCGAACGGTACCTCGTCCGTGTAATTCACCGACGCAACCCACAACCGCAAGATGTCCGCGCCATATTGATCGACGAAATGTTCCGCGTGCGTCGGCTTTTTGTACTCCGCGGACTTCGAAATTTTCTTTCCGTCCTTGTCCACCACGAAGCCGTGCGTGATCACCGTCCGATACGGCGCACAGCCATTCAGCGCCACACTGGTCATCAGCGAACTCTGGAACCAGCCGCGATGCTGATCGGTCGCCTC
>JBMOHI010000348.1:0-3204 GCA_049317925.1 Terrimicrobiaceae bacterium | reverse complement strand
CCGGTCTGGGTGGGTTCGGCCACCTTTGACGAACGGGTCGGACTCAGTCACACCACCGGCCAGATCACCCATCACATCGGCCCCGATGTGGATGCCGAACGGGACCTCATCATGACCGGACTGAAAAAGGCCGGATGGGTTCAGCGGGAATTCACCGTGGATGGATTCCACCAGAATCCGGAGGGCCGCAATGGAGGCGGGGATTTGTGGCGAACGGACGGACGGCTTGGAGCAATTGTTCTTCGTCCCGATAGGCCTCAACCCCAACCGGCTTGAAACCGCCTGAAACCCGAGCAAATGGGAAGTGGACTCTTTCGATGGAGAAGTCAGATTGCGTCCCTGCCACTCCGTGGTTGATTTCCGAGCGCAGCGTGCGCTAAGCCATCTTGCATGAAGTCCACCCGGTTCATTCTCCTCGTCCTTGTGGCGGCGGGTTTTCCCGGTCTGCTGATGGCCCGGACATTTACCGATGACAAGGGGCACACGACCGAGGCGGAGTTAAGCAGCGTGACGGGACAGGATGTGATTCTGCGGCGAAGTGGCGTCAGCATTCGCTGGCCGATCGCACGGCTCTCGAATCCGGATCAAGCCTACGTGAAGGAGTGGCAGGCCCATCCGCCGGTCACCCCGCGATTGTTGGTCCGCCTTTGGGAAAAATCCGGATTCAGTCCCGCCGGCACGTTTGCCACCGAACAATCCGCGCAACCGTCGCTGCCCAGCATTCCCGGCGTCTTGGAGATCAAAAAGCGAGAAACGTTTCACTACTACGACGTGGATGTCTCCAATCCGTCCACCATGCAGGCAAACCAGCTTTCGCTGGCGTATCAGCTCTATGTCATCACGGCGGAGGGGAACCTCGTGGTCGAAGCCGGAACAGCAGCGCTGCCCGCCATTGATCCGCAAAAATCGGAGACGGTAGCAACCAAGGCCATCAGTTCCACCCGCACCAAAACCACTTCCCTCACGCTTCAAGTCAGCAAAAGCGGCTCTGTTTCAACCGGCAAGGCCCGTTCCACGGCGCGCGAGCAATTCGGCGGCGCGTGGGTCCGGGTCTACGCGCACGATGGCAAGGTCGTGGGCGAGGCGCAGAAGTTGATTCCCGCGATCGAGGAAACGAAACCGGCCTGGATCGGTCCCACCGTGGCGGAGACGGCCAGAGTGGACAGCCTCGATCAGTTCGACTCCTTGATCGAGACGGTGAAAGAACGTCTTCAGCAGATCAAGGAACTCCTCGGGTCTCTTCCTCCCCTGCCCGATCCCGGTGACGGGAAACCGCAACTTCCCCCGCCTCCGCCCGGCTTCCCTCCTCCACCCGGCTCTTAAAACGTCCGCCGCGCCCGGCGACCGAACACAAAGGGCACGAGTCCCAGCCCGGTCAGAACCATAATGGAAGGCTCCGGCACGGAACTGAATTGGATCGAATTCCCCTCAACAAAAAAGTCCTGGTCGGCCCCGCCGATGACAAGGGTGACACTATTCAGGCTCTGGCCAAACGCCGGAGTGTATCCTGCAAGCTGCGTGATATCGACGAAGAAGGATGTCGTTGTATTGGTCGGGGTCAGTTGCACGCCGCCGGAGAGCACGGTCGCGGCGCTGTTTTGCAGGATCAGTCCGGCAATGGGCGTGCCAACGACTTTGCTGACCGTGAATTGAAAATAGGTGTCGCTCCCAAGATCAACATTGAAGCCAAGATATTCGAGCTGCGCACTGGCCGAGCCGCTGCCGCTGCCGCCGGCATCCACGACCAGGACTCCTGAAGTCACCGTGCTGACAATGGAAAACGTACCGGCGGCTTCCACGCTGATCTGACGGTCAATGGTCGTGAACTCGATGTTGTTCGTGATGACCGAACTGGGGCTGCCGGGCGCAAAAACTTCAATTGTATCGTTCAGGAAACCATCCAGCAGAAACTGCGCATGGAGATTTCCGGAACATCCCGCCATGATGAAAACGATTGCAGCAAGACTCGCGATGAAACGGATCATGTTTCTCACTAAACAACCGGAGTTCGCACAATCAAGGGGAAACGCCGGACACAGAAGTGCCGGAGAATCTCCCGCCTCCGGAGCGTAAAATGCTTTAAGAGAACAGCCCGGCTACCGTAGGATTCTCATGTTCAATGATCATCGCCACGCTCATCGTGTGTTTCCTGCTCGCGTTCCTGCCGCTGGTGATCAGCGCCTTCGCGCTCCGCTACGCGGCCAACGTGTTCAGCCGGTCGATTTTCGGTCTGTCAGCCGTGAGTTTTCTCATCGGACTGGCGCAAACCGGATTGCTCGTCGGCCTGTCCTACCGGCTTTTCGAATCCGAGCAGATGAAGCAGGCCAACTTGGCCCTGCAATATGTCAGTATCGTCGGGGGCTCGATCATGATTGTCGCAGGGGCTTTGTGGGTGGGGTACTTCCGTGTGCTGATGAAAAGCAGGCCGATGAAAGGACCGGAACCGGTCCGAGCGGAACGCCAGCCGCCAGTCGTCGAGCCCGCCGCATCGGAACCGGTGGTCGTCCAGCCGGCGGCTGAAGAAACTTCCGCTCCCCAACCCGCCGCAGGAAGGCGCCGCAAAAAACCGGAACCGGAACGGGATTGGTTTTCCGATGAGGTGCCGGGCGCAAGGGCTTTCAAAGCGGCGGCCACGCCCCCGAAATCCGTACCTGTTCGCAGACCATCGGCCCGGTCCGGCGGTGCAAAGCCGAAAACACAGAGGGGATCGTAGCGGGCCACGGATGCATTCGAATTGGCCGGCGGAATTTGAAACCGGATTGATCCCGACGGACAACGCGATGGGGATCATGACCGAGGAGTTGTCGCCGGCGGCGTCAGCCTTTGTGGCAATGGCTCTGACGGCCAGGCGCCCGATTCTGGATGTCGGGGCTGCCTACGGAAACGCCACCCTGCCAGCTCTGGCCGCCGGCGCGACCGTGCTGGCCAATGACCTCTCGGCCTCCCAACTCGCGGTGCTGGCGGAGTCCGCTCCCCCGGAACATCGCGCGCATTTGGTTTTACTGCCGGCGCGATTTCCGGAGGAGCTGCCGCTGGCCGAAGGAAGCCTGGGCGGCATCCTTTGCGGACTGGTGCTGCATTTTTTCGATGGACCGGGAGTTGAGCAGGCCCTGGCCGCGTGTTACCGCTGGCTGGCTCCGGGGTGTTCGATCTATGTCGCAGTGATCACGCCCAGCAACAGCTACTTCCGCGTGACGAGGGAAA
>JBMOHI010000347.1:0-3215 GCA_049317925.1 Terrimicrobiaceae bacterium | reverse complement strand
CTCCGGCAGATCCACCCGCGCGGTGCCGATGAGGAAGGAGGGAAAAATGTTGCCCCGCGGATAGACATCGGGCTCCCATTCCACCCCGGTCTCCGCGGCCGGCAGCAGCGGATGCAGGGATACGACCAGGAGCGAGGCGAGAAAAAGGGTGCGGGTGTTCACGGTGCGATGGTTAGCATTCAGGCAAATCAACGTAGCCGATCGCGTCAATTGCGAAAGGGATCCGGATCAATCTCCAACCCGCTCGAAAACCTGGCAAGAGATACGTAATTCGAGAGTCAGGCCGGCAGGTAAAGGATGCGTCCGCACTGAGGGCAATGGACGACGTCCTTTTGGGACTTCACCTGCACCCCGGTCTGGGTGGTGACTTTCATGTGGCAGCCCATGCAGACCTCGTGCTCGAGGGGCGAGAGGGCGGTGCCGTTTTTGGTTTGAAAGAGCCGCTCGTAGCGTTCGAGCACGTCTTCATCCACGCCCTCGGTGAACCGGGCGCGATCCGCTTGCAGTTCGGCGATGCGGGAATCGAGATTGGCCTTCTTGGCGTCGAGGCCGGCGAGGACCTGTTCAATCTTGGCCTTTTCCTCCGCGTGGGTTTTCTCGGCGGCGGCAATCTGGGGTTTGAGCTGCTCGACCTCTTCCATCAGATCAAGCTCCTTGTCCTCGATGGCGCGGATGGCTTTTTCCGCGCTCTCCACCTCATGGGCCAGGGCGGTGTATTCCTCGTTTTTGCGGGTCTGGAGCTGCTGGGTTTTGTAGCGGCTGATGGCGTCGCGTTTGCTTTGCGCGTCGAGTTCAAGGGTCTTCTTTTCCACCTCGATTTCCTTCACCCGGGTTTTGGCCTGTTCCAAGCGTGCGGCGGAATCGGCGATCTGCTTTTCCCGCGCTTTGCGCTCGTCGGGCAGGTGGGCGAGTTCGCTTTGAAAAGCGCGCAGGCGTTGGTCGCGGTCCTGCAGGGCAAGCAGCTTTTCAATCACATCCAGCATCGCGGGATGATGAACGGCCTGCGAAAAATAATCCAGAGGTTCTCTCGGAAAAACTCAGGCTCGGCCCCAGGAGCGGAAGGCTTCGAGGGAAAGGCGGACACTTTCGAGCGGTGCATGATTGTATTTTTCCTGCTCGATGATGAAAACTTCCGCCGCACCGATGCCAGCCACGGCTTGCAGAATCGCGGGAAAATCCACTTTCCCGCTGGCGCCCAGTTCTTCGACATCCTTGAGATGAATCTGGGTGGTGCGGCGTCCGGCCCCCCGCAGCCAGGCCGGGGTGTCGGCCCCCGCGACGGTGCTCCAATACACGTCGAGTTCCATTTCCAGATTCCGCGGTTCGGCCGCATCGAGGATCCAGTCCATCACAAACCGGCCTTCGATCTTTTGGAATTCTCCGTCGTGGTTGTGATAGGCAAAACGAAGCCCCGCCTCACGCACGGCGGCGCCGATGCCATTGAGAATCCCGCCCAGGGCCGCGCCATCCTTTGCGGTCTTGAATTTGCTTTTGTCGTAGTAGGGGCAGGTGATGAACGGACTCTCGAACATCCGGGCCTCGGACAGCACGGCGTCCAGTTCGGTTTGCAGGCGGTCGAGGCCGACATGCATTCCGACGACCCGCAGTCCGGCCTCGCGCAGCGCGGCGGCGGCATCAGCCGCGGAGAGATTGCCGTAGCCGGCCAGTTCGACGGCGGAATAGCCGATGGCGGCGACTTTTTTGACGGTGGCAGCGAAGTCCGTGTTGAAATCATCGCGGACAGACCACATTTGCAGGGCGACGGGAATGGAACTCATGGGACGCGCAGTTCATCCTGCCAGAGGCGATCTGGCAAGCCGTGAACGCACGTGTGAGGGTCAATGCGCCACCAGTTCCACCCGGCGATTGAGGGCCCGGCCTTCCTCGGTGGTGTTGGTGCTGACCGGCGCCATGAAGGAGGCCCCGAGCGGGGTCAACCGATCGGCGGCGATGCCGTGCCTGGCGGCCAGTTCGGCCACGACGGCCTTGGCCCGCCGTTTGGAGAGATCCTCGTTGAAGGCAAAGGTGCCGACGTTATCCGTATGTCCAACGACGAGCACTTTCAGCGTCGACTGGCTTTTGAGCAGGGAGGCCATTTCCGTCAGGGTGGGAGCCGACTCGGGCTTGATCTCGGCCTTGTTAAAATCGAAACGGATTCCGTAGAGGGCGATTTTCCCGCTGGCGGCGATGGACTTTTGCATCTCGGCGGCGGAGATGTGGACCATCTTTTCCTCCATCGGACGCGTGTCCACGAAGTCCACTTGAATAATGACGGACTCTTCGGGAATGGTGAGCCGCTGCTTCCACGGGTTTGCCGCGGAACTTTCCGCCATCACATGCTCCCAGGAACGTGTGGCGACAAAGACGGCGGCGAAAAGCCCCGACTTCTCCAGGCAAAAATAACGCCGGTCCTTTACGCCGGTCGTGACGAGCTGGTGGTCCAGTTCCGGCACTCCGTAGTATTGCTTCGGCGGGCCATTGCGGATTTCGGCCTGACCTCCACTCCAGATCACCTGAAATCCCGCGTCCTTGAAGGCCATCTCGTAATTGCGGGCAATCTCCAGCGTGCTGCGCTTCCCCGCGCCAGAATTTGGCAACAGGTAGGTCGTGCGATAGGTGCGTCCCTCGACCTTGCGCAATTCCTTGGGGTCGGTGGAGCCCGGGCTGTTCAGGCCGCCGATTTGCAGGCCGAGTTCGCCGTACTTCTGCTGGGATTGCAGGATGATCGTGCTGCCTTCATAGCGTGGCATGCCGGGAAAATCCTTCGTTTCCGGGGCGTCTTTGGCGGGAACCGCCTGCTGGGCTGAAGCCGGGGACGCGATCAGGCTGATGAGGACCACCGCCAGATTTCGCACGCCGAGGGGGAGTTTCATACGAGCCAATAGTCCAGCCCGGCCTGGAATAAATGGCAAGCCGCGAGCGGGAAATTCCCTAGCCAAAAAACTGCTTCCAGAACATCACGACGGAAATGGCCAGGCCGATGCCCATGATAATCTGCCGCACCCTTTGCTGGGGGATGAGTTGGGCAAAACGGGCGCCTGCAAAGTATCCCACGGTGGAACCGAGCGTCATGACGAGGGCCTGTGGCCACACAATCAGTCCTGCATAAACAAAGTAGGCCGCCGCCACCAGATTGATGAGGGTGGCCAGAACGGTTTTCAGCGCGTTCATCTCGTGGATGTGGTGCAGTCCCATCAGCCCGAAGGCGGCCAGCA
>JBMOHI010000346.1:0-3217 GCA_049317925.1 Terrimicrobiaceae bacterium | reverse complement strand
TTGTCCTTCGAATAATGGGTCTGCGCGCCGAGGTGCCATTCTTTCTCCGTATAGATGTTCCAAAGTTTCGGATTGATGGCGTCCCCGTCGAAGTTTTCGTCCAGCGTCTGCACCCAGTCGCCGTCCACCGGCGGTTTTTTTCCCAGCCAAGCAGGCAGTTCGGGCTGTGGCGGCATGTCTGCAACAATCGATGTGACGGCGTAGCTCTCGGCGCCTCCGCCCGGAAGGAACGTTATGCCCGAGGTCACGTTGCTCTTGTAGGTCGTGCCGGTGCCGGGAACATTTTCGGCCCATTCTTTTTTTAGTTCGAACGTGCTCTGATCGGGTTCGATGACCGGCATCTTCCAGGGGACGGCTGCGGCAAATGGCACGACAATCTCCCCCTCGGTCCCCGGCTTGATGGGAGCTTTGGCCGTGATGACATCCGAAACACCGTTACCCCGGCTCTCAAGGCGGACCGAGGGATTGATATCCGAAGTTCCGGTATTCTTCACCTTCACGCGGACCTGAAGATGTTGGTTCAAATTCCACATGCCGGAAGCGGGCTTGAAGAGGACGGATGCAGTCTTTGCATCGGCCGGAAACTCGATCTGGAGGGTGTTGTCCTTTCCGGCTTCGGCTTTTGCGCCTCTCGCCACAATCTGTTTGGCGGCATCGATCGGGCCGGATCCGCCGAGGATCACGCCATCCGGCGGCTTCACTGCGACGGTGTTCGGATCCACGTAGGGTTTCTCGCCGGCGGGGCCTGCGGCGATGAGCGATTCGATGTGCATCTTCTGCTCGACGTCGGATTTTCCGATGAAGATTGTGGCGCTGCTAATGGCTTCGGGTTTCAGCGCGTAACCCGCCTTCCCGTATTGGTACCCGAAGATCGCGGGCACAAGGGCGCTCTGGCCGGGCTTGATGGTGAGCGTGGTCGCGCTCCAGCGGTTTTCCTGCCAGGGTCCCTCGTTATCGATGCGCAGGTTGGCGCGGAACGGCTTCGTGCCGTTGTTGGTAATCTTGACCTCGACGTGGCCGAACCCTGTCGCATCCCAGGGCTTCGGGGGTTTGATCACGACACCCGGGAAACTGGATTTGGGGTTCGGCTGTACGGTGACATCGATTCCGCCGGGTTTCATCTCGAAGGACGCTCCGCCGTCGGGGCCGCCATTGATGCCGACCTGGCTCGCGGCATCGGAAGCCCCGGGATCAAAGAGGACCTTGGGTCCGCCCACAGCGTTGACCGGGACGGGAGCCTGCTGGGCGGAAGCGGTCAGAAGGACAGCCGTAAAGGATAGATAAGTGACGACGATGCGGGAGAATCTAGAGGGAAGCATAAAGAGAGGCAGGCAGGAGGAAGTTTCACCGTATCTCTAAGCGCCGTGACCGGCCGAAAGGTAGTCCTGTGCTGACTCCGATTGTGCGATTCTCTGACGTCTGGCCTGAAAAGGTAGATTTTCCACAGCGATATGAAAGAATTGCGGACCTATGAACACCATTTCCTTCATGACGGCGAATTTTGTAGCGCGTGAAATCGGCTATTCCATGACGAAGGGATGGTGGGAGGGTGATCAGGCTGTGAGCCGCTACTTCGAGCCCGGGGAAACGTTCGCCGAGCGCTTCGACGCCATGCTTGGCGAGATCACACCTCTCGGATTTTCGGCGATTGACCTCTGGGTCGCGCATCTCAATCCGGACTGGGCCACCGAGCGCCAGATCGAGGAGGCGGCCGCGATATTGGAAAAGCGCGGAGTTTCGGTTTCCAGCCTCGCCATCGGTATCCCCGATGACCTCGCCAAACTTGAGCCGATTTCCGTCATGGCCAAAGCATTGGGCACGCGCATTCTCGGTGGAGGGTGTCCGCCCGGAATCCTCGAATCCCAGCGCAAGGAACTCCTGCAGGCCTTGGAGAAATATGATCTCGTCTTCGGCTACGAGAACCACCCCGAGAAGAATGCAGCGGAATTGCTCGCGAAGATCGGGGCACCCTGCGGCGGGCGCATCGGCGTGACCATCGACACCGGCTGGTTCGGCACCTACGGCACAAGCGCTCCCGATGCCATTCGCGAGCTCAGCGACCGCCTCGTGCACGTGCATCTCAAAGACATCTTTGCCCCGCACCGCAGCAGCGATCATCACGATATCCGCGTGGCCGCCCCGACAAACCCGACGCTCAAGGACATGGGCCACGAGACCTGCACACTCGGAGAGGGCGTTGTCGGGATCGAGGCCTGTGTGGCCGCGTTGAAAGAAATCGGCTATGCGGGCGGCATTTCCATCGAGCACGAACCGGAAGACCACAATCCGCTCGAAGACATCCGGATTGGATACTCCCGTCTGCAGAACTGGCTCGGCCGATAATTTGATCCCATGAAAAAACTGAAAACCGTCATTGTCGGCTGCGGCAACATTGCCACGGCCTACTCCGAGCAAATCTCCAAGTACAACAACATCGAGTTGGCTGGATTCAGCGATCTCCTACCCGAACGCGCACGCGAGTTCGCCGGGAAGCACGGCGGCAAAGCCTACGCTTCCCTCGACGAGGTTCTGGCAGACGAGTCCGTGAAACTGATCGTCAACCTGACAATCCATCACGCCCATGTGGAGGTCATCACGCGAAGCCTCGAAGCGGGCAAGCATGTCCATTCCGAAAAACCCCTGGCCACCTCGGCCTCTGAGGCCCGCGCGCTCGTCGAGCTGGCCGAAGCCAAAGGCCTGCGCCTGAGCAGCGCCCCCTCGACTTTCCTGGGCGAGCCGGTGCAGACGCTGGCGAGCTTGCTTCGTTCGGGAAAAACCGGACCGCTTCGCGCGCTGTACGCCGAGATCAACCACGGGCGCATCGAATCGTGGCATCCCAACCCTGCGCCATTCTACGATGTTGGTCCCGTTTGGGACGTTGCCGTCTATCCTCTCGGGGTCTGGGCCGCGCTCTGCGGGCCCATGCGCAAGGTCACGGCGGTCGGACGCAGGCTGCTGGCTGATCGCCGCACGAAGGAAGGCACCCCCTTCACCATCACCACGCCGGATTTTTACACCGCTGTCATTGAATTCGAGAACGGTGCGGTGGGCCGTTTAACGACAAATTTTTACGTCAAACCCTCAAAACAGGACGCGACGATGGAGTTTCACGGCGACGCCGGCTCGGCCTTTCTCGGGAGCAGTTACATGTTCAACACCGCCGTGGAGTTCGCCGAGTTTGGCGGAAACTTCTCGCCGGTGCCACTGGTCCGTGCGG
>JBMOHI010000345.1:0-3217 GCA_049317925.1 Terrimicrobiaceae bacterium | reverse complement strand
TTCAAGCTTGCTGGCGCGGCCCGGAGGCACCCAAGTTCAGGGGCGCACCGCATAAACTGAATCAACCCGAGAGCCTTTCCGTCGAAGGGCCCTCGACTTGCGCACACTCCTCGACGCCCCTCTTTTCGGATAACTCAACGATGAGAACACCAACAGCACGATCACGGCTGCGGTAACGGGACGCAAATTTTTAAGGTGACGGTTTCCTGTCTTATCGACAAATTCGGGTTGGTTTTTCCGAAATGCTATTTCCTGCGCTCGCCCAAAACCCAGCCTGAATGCAAAGCCGCGAAGAAAACTTCAAAAAGCTTCTCGATCTCCCCTTGGCCGGAAACATGCCCGCTTCGAAAGAAATCGGGGCCGTGTTGCGGACCTTGATCAAAGACGGCTCCCTGTCACCAGGCTCCAGGCTGCCCTCGACCAAAACGATGGCGGGATATTGGGGGGTCTTTCCCAACACGGTGCAGCTTGCCCTCGAGCCTTTGGTTAGGGAAGGGCTTCTCGACCGGCGTCAGAATCGCGGCACAATCGTTCGGGACGGACACCGCCGCATTGCCCGCCTCGCCTTCTACGAAAACTTTGACGCCATCGCTCCCGGCGACCGCGATTTCCTGCTCTCCCTGCAGGTGGAAATGGCCAGGTTGCTCGAGAAGAAAGGCGCGGAACTCAAAGTCTGGCTCGGCAGCGGGCGCATCCCGAAGTCGCTTCCCAAAAATCTCCTGGAAGCCTGCCAGAAACGTGAGGTTGACGGGGTCGTCATGACGCAAGGTAATCCCTCGCTGGTCAAAGCGCTGATGAATTTGCCTGTTCCCATCGTCGTCTACCCCGGCCTGCGCTTCTGCCAGAGCCGGGTGGAATTCTGCCACGCGGACCTTGTGGACGAAGCCGTGCGTCGCCTGGCCGCTCTGGGGGTCCGCCGTCCGGCCTTTTTATCCAGTGTCACTCACGAATCCGAGAACGAGATCCGGGATGACTCCAGACACGTTTATGACTACTGGATCAAATCTTGGGCGGAGCTCGGCGTCGAAGTACAGCCGGAATTACTGGCCCGACCGTCCGCCAGCAAACCAGCTAAAAACATCGAACAGTTCGGATACGACGCGATGAAGGCGCTCTGGAAAACCAAAAAGCGACCGGACGGACTTTTCATTTTTCCCCACACGGCCGCCCGCGGCAGCCTCACGGCTCTGCTGGAATTGGGAGTGAACATTCCGAAAGATCTCAAGCTCGTTGCCCACGCCAACATCGAGACGCCGATCCTTACCCCCTACCCGGTGGACTGGATCACCTCCAGCAGCCGCGAGATTGTCGAAGCCATGTTCGGCCAGGTCCAGCGTGGCCTCGATGGCCTCCCGATCAAACCGGTCTGGCTCAAGCATAAAGCCACTTGGTAGCAATCTCGCCCGAGCAGAACTGGGCTGCCGGGTATCGATCAGATCGGGTTGGGAGGCGGTCCGCTGAAGCAATCCAAACCGGGCTAATAAAACAAACAATACAAAAACCTTGATCTGCCGGATATTGCTGCCAGATTCCTTGCACCACTGATTTGCGCAAGCCCATGAAAACAGTCCTCTCAACCGGCGGAAAGTGATGACGCTCCACTCGAAGCCTCTAGGCTGTTTGGATCGTCTCGATCGGGTCTGCAACGCGCGAAATGCGATTTAGTAAGACGAGACCGGAGCCGAGCGTGACTATGCCCTCCAAATTGCGCCAAGTTTTTCTCTCTTCGGTTGCCTTGGGAGGATTAATGACTGCTGTCTCGGGCGGTCAGACGAACGAGGGGTTCACCATCACGAAAGAATCCTTGCGGGAGCCGCGTCCGCTCAAGGTTCACGTGCTGAAGGTGGACCTCGAATTTCCCGGGATCGAGGTCGTCGTTGCCGTGGCGGATGATCCCGACGGGGATGGCCCTGCGGAATCTTTTCTTATGGCACCGCCTGCACTGGCGAAGGAAGCCGGTCTCGACGTTGTCGTGAACGCTGCACCTTGGGCGATGGTTCCGGCCACCCCGGAGGGCCAAAGTCCGCAATACATTGAAGGCGGCCACTGCGATATTCTTGGCTTAACGGTCGAGGACGGAAAAGAACTCAGCCCCACGGCTTCCTCTGCCTGGAGTCTCTGGCAGGATCAACAGGGCAACTGGCACTTGGGCTCCTTGCCTGATGGTGAGTTCCCTAAACAGGCCGTCTCGGGTTTTGGTCCGCTGGTGAGCGAGGGAAACCTTGTGACTACGCCAAGCGATGTTCTTCACCCCCGGACGGCTGTCGGCATCGATGAACAGGGCAAATTCCTTACGATCGTTGTCGTTGACGGGCGGCAGCCCGGTGTCAGCGAGGGGATGAGTGAACATGAGCTGGCTGAACTCATGAAAAGACTCGGGTGTTGGAATGCTCTGAACCTCGATGGCGGCGGCAGCAGCGTCCTCCTTCAGGATGCCAGTCGAAGTAATCCCAAAATCATCAACAGACCGTCGGGAGGAACCATGCGACCGGTTCCCGTAATAATCGGTCTGCGCTCGGTCAAGGAATGAGCACTGCTGCGGCGGCGTTTTTCCTGACCTCAACCAATCGGTGATTCTTTTTCCTTCATTTGTGACGCACGGGCAGGTCGGTCGGTCTTTCCATTCTATTTGCAATAGGAAACAGATTTGCGAATTCTGAGAAAAACATATTATCCAAATCTATGGGATGGAGGTGGTTTCATTTGAGTTCCGGCAAGATTGTTTCCCCAGAGCGAGTTTCCTCTGAAATTTCGTCTGCACCGTGGGACCAGCCAGCGCCCTTCGTCGCAAGGATTCCTCATGCGATGTTCGCTTCGATGTGCCCGTGTTTATCGGTCTGCAACATGTGCAGAGCTTTGCTGAAAATCCCCCTTGCTTTACCGTGAGGGTTCATCGAAACTAGCGATACATTGTAATCACATTGTAATTCTGTGAGCGCAACCCTCCATTCCTGCATCTCCCCTGAAAATCTGGATCCGGCTGACTGCCGTCTCGCAGATTGCGGGACGCGGGCTTTTGATGTCCCTGCTGCTTTTTCTCTCATCGAGCTGCTTGTGGTGATTGCGATCATCGGGCTTCTTGCGGCATTTGCGGTGCCCGCATTTAGTTCTATCGGGCAGGCGAGGGGAGCGACCGAAGCGGCCTACCAGATTGCTTCGGCGGTCGAACTGGCCCGCGGCGAGGCAATATCTCGTCAGACTTATGTCTGGATGGGAC
>JBMOHI010000344.1:0-3223 GCA_049317925.1 Terrimicrobiaceae bacterium | reverse complement strand
TGCCCTGGCTGGAACGCGAGTTCACCCTCCGCGCAATGCAGAGAACCGGCAGCAATCAGGTCCGCGCAGCCAAACTCCTCGGCATCACCCGGGCCACGCTGCGCAAGCGTCTCGAACGCAATGGCGCTCTGAACGGCGCGGACGACGAGTGACCGCCCCGCGTGCGTGGACGCTGTCCGGCGGGGTATTCCGTGAAGGCGCGGAGGTGCCGGTGACGGACCGCGGATTCCGCTATGGCATGAGCGTTTTTGAAACGCTGGCCGTTCATCGGGGGCGCAAGCTTTTCGTCGGGGAACACCTCCAGCGCTTGCAACGGGCCTGTGCCGCGGCGGAGTTTGGCTTTCCGGACGAGTTGCCGTCCGCGTTGGGTGAGCTTTCCTGCGACGATGGCGTGTTCCGGATTTACGTGACCGCGGGTGACGGAGGTTTTTCCCATCCATCGGATGCGGTCCGGACGTATGCCTTGTTCGACGCCATGACTTTTCCTTCCGCCGACTCGCCCTGTCGAATCACCCTTTCCCGCGCGCCGCTGGCCTGCGTGTTGGGCGGCTGGAAGACGGGAAACTACTGGCCGCATGTGCAGGCCCTGACCGCGGCGAAAAAGCAGGGGTTCGATGAAGCCCTGCTCTTCAACGGCGGCGGAGCTCTGGTTTCCGCTGCCATGGCGAATGTCCTTCTGGTTCGCGACGGCCGGTTGCTCACGCCTGCGACAGAACTCGGGGCGCGGGATGGGGTCGTGCGCGATTGGGTGCTGCGCCATCGACCGGTTGAGGAATCCCAGCTTGCTCCCGAAGACCTCGAAACCGCGGACGAATGTTTCCTGACCAACAGCCGGATCGGCGTGAGGCCGGTCACGGAAATTGACGGACGGAGCCTTCCCTCGCGAAAGACGGGCGACGCCCTGGCCACTTTGTATCGTGAAGAAATCCTCGGCGGTTGATCCGGTTTTTGACCGCGCGGCCTCGCCGCTCAGCCGCCGGCTGGAGCAGCCGTCCGGTTTTGCAGCGGTGGCGGATTCCGCCCGGCCGTTCCTGGCCGCGCTGATCGCGCGTCATTCGAGCAATCGCCGGATGTGGATTGTCTGCGCGGATGTGCGGGCGCAGGAAAATTTCGCGGGCGAGTTGGCGGCCTGGCTGCCGGCGGCCCGGCTTTTTCCCGAGATGGAATCCGCTTCGGCGGAAACCCTGCCTGATCCCGAGACGGCGGCTGAGCGGTTGGAGATTCTGCGCGATCTGGCGGCAGGGAAATCCGCTGGCCCGCTGGTGCTTCACGCCGGACAATGGGAGCAGGACGTTCCCTCGGCGCAGTCGCTCTCCGGGGCGGTGTTCCGGCTGGCGACCGGCGACAAACTGGATCTCGAAAAAGCGGCGGCGCGTTTGAGCAAATCGGGCTACGAGCGGGCGCCGCAAGTGGCTGTGCGGGGTCAGTTCGCCATTCGCGGCGGCATCCTGGACGTCTATTCGTGGCAGGCCCGGGCGCCGGTCCGGATCGAGCTGGACGACGTCGCGGTGGATTCGATTCGCGAGTTCAATCCCGACACCCAGGTTTCCATCGGCGAGTGTGGTGCCTGCGAAATTCTGGCCGGAAATCTCAGTAATCGCATGGTGCCGCTGCAGGAATATCTGCGGGAAGAGGATCTGATCATTGATGCAGCCGATGACGCGGAGTCCGTAGGGGTGAAATTTTCCGAGGGCGGAGAGGATGATGAGGCGGCATTTTTTCCGCAGCCCTTTGTCGATTTCGGCGCGGGTGATCTGGTCCTCGACACGGTCCGGCGCGAGCATTTTTTCCGTCAGCTTGAGGAATGGAAGGCCGGGGGTTGGATGGTGGTGCTCACCGCCGCCAGCGAAGGCGAGATCGAGCGGTTTCAGGAACTGGCCGGCGAACATCACCATGATGTCGGAGGCATGGTCTTTCTTCAGATCGCGGCTACGCGGGGGTTTGTTTTTCCTGCGGCGAAGCTGGCGGTGCTGTCCGATGCGGAACTTTTTGGCCGTTCCACCGCCATGCGCCAGCGCCGCCTGGCGCTGCGGCGCGAACGGGTGCTTTCGGGGCGGGCCGCGATGGATTTCACGGAGTTCGAGCCCGGGGATTATGTTGTCCATCTCGAACACGGCATCGGGCGTTTCGCCGGACTGCAGATTCCGGCGGGGACGAATGAGGGTGAGGTGTTGGTGCTCGAATACGCGCACGAGGCGCGGCTTTACGTCCCGCTCGACCAGGCCTGGCAGGTTTCGCGGTATGTCGGCGTAGGGCGCAGAACGACCGAGCTTTCCGAGCTGGGCGACGGACGCTGGGAACGGGCGCGGCAGAAGGCGCAGGAATCCATCTTTGACTATGCCTCGCGCATGCTGAAGGTGCAGGCCGAGCGCGACGCGATCCCGGGCCATGCCTTCGGACCCGACACGCACTGGCAGGAGGAATTCGAGGATGCCTTTCCCTATGAGGAAACCGCGGATCAGCTTCGGGCCATTTCCGATTCCAAACACGACATGGAGACCGAGCGGCCGATGGATCGTCTGATCTGCGGCGACGTGGGTTTCGGAAAAACCGAGGTGGCCATCCGGGCGGTCTTCAAGGCGGTGATGGGCGGACGGCAGGCGGCCGTGCTGGCCCCGACCACCGTGCTGGCGCAGCAGCATTTCCAGACCTTACGCGAACGCATGAGCGACTACCCGGTCACCATCGAGTTGCTCAGCCGCTACCGCACGGCGGCCGAGCAAAAGAAGGTGTTGCAGGGTTTGATCACCGGCAGCGTGGATATCGTGGTCGGCACGCACCGTCTGGTTTCGCCCGATGTGCGGTTCAAGGATCTCGGCTTGCTGGTCGTCGATGAGGAGCAACGCTTCGGCGTGAAACACAAGGAACTGCTCAAGGAGATGTTCCGTCAGGTCGATGTGCTCACGCTCTCGGCCACGCCGATTCCGCGCACGCTGTATCTTTCGCTCATGGGCGCGCGGGACATGTCGCTGATCGAAACGCCGCCCGCCAACCGTCAGCCGGTGGAGACGATTGTCTGCGCCTATGACGAGCGGGTCTTCCGCGATGCCATCCAGCGCGAACTCGCCCGGGGCGGTCAGGTGTACTTTTTGCACAATCGCGTGCAGACCATTGAAAAAGTCGCGCTGCGCATCCGCGAGTTGTGTCCCGGCGCGCGGGTGGCCATCGGCCACGGTCAAATGGCCGAGCACGAACTCGAGCCGGTCATGCGCGCCTTTGTGGC
>JBMOHI010000343.1:0-3229 GCA_049317925.1 Terrimicrobiaceae bacterium | reverse complement strand
TCAAAATCACACAGGCCAGCACGATCGCCACCAGGATGCTCCCCTTGTCAATCAGCGCAATGGTCGAGACCTGTCCGTCCTTGAGCGCTTTGTAATAGAAGATCCAGGACAGCGAGGTCGTCACGGCGGAAAGACCGAGCCAGAGATAGTTCGTCTGGCTCAGGGAGCCAAGGGCAGTGCCGGGAACGGTGAAAACGGCAAAGGCCATAATGATCACAAAGACGAGCAACGTCCGGACCGTCAGCCCCAATTCGCCCGAAATTCCAACCAGCCCCATTTTCGCAATCACCGACGTGACGCCCGCGAAGATCATCGAGATGATCGCGTAGAGCACCCAGGTTTTCATCGCCAACCCTACTCGCTGCCCGTCAGCAGCGCCGCGCGGACTGCGGCCATCTGCGCCTCATCCATCAACTTTTTGGTCACCCCGCGCAACCGCCTCCCCAAGGTTGAGGCGACCCCGATGACGAGCTGAATTCCGGCCTCCGGGTAGTTATTCAAAAATTGCTCGAAGTCCGCGCGGGTAATGGCCCAATACTGCACCGACTCGATGACCACGACGGAACAGACCGCGCTGCCCGGATCGAAAAGGTCCACTTCCCCCACCCACTCGCCCTGATGGATCGGCCCGAGCAACACCTCGCGACCGGTTTCGCGGCGGACCGCATGCAGCAGGCCGCTGAGAATAAAAAGCAGCTTCCCGTGCGATTGACCCTGGGTGATCAATACGTCTTCGGGATTTGCCAGGTGGAATTCCCCGTAAGAACTCAGCGTGTCACGATCCTCGCGGGAAAGATCGGCCACGAGTCCGACGGCGGGGAGTTGCGGTCCGGTGAGTTGATCGGCCATTGCGCGCATTCATAAGGCCTTTTGCCCCAAAGGGCGATGAATTTTCCGTCCGAGAGAGAAGCGTCTATACACAAGACACTCCGCTTGAGCATATTAACCAAGAACATGCATAGTTCTTGCCAATCGGGAAAAGCCGTGGCACTCTCTCCGGTCCAAAACAAAAAGAAGAAAAATGGCCAAAGCAGTAGCAACAGCACCCGAAGTCAGCAACCTGCGACTTCATGAAAAAGACACCGGCAGTGCGGACGTTCAGATCGCCCTGTTGACCAAACGCATCAACGAACTGACCGAGCATCTCAAGACCAACCTCAAGGATCACTCATCCCGCCGGGGTCTGCTCAAAATGGTCGCGCAGCGGCGCAGTTTGCTTGATTATCTCAAAAACACCGCCGCTGATCGTTATCAAGCGGCTCTCGACAAGCTCGGACTGCGCAAATAGCGCATTGTTCAGGAGGGACGCAGGCTCTTGCGTCCCTAACTTTTTTTGGCGGCAAGAGCCTGCCGCTCTCCAACCCCTTATCTACCTATTATGTCCCATTCCGTAACGGCCCACGTTGGCCCCGCCCCCATCATCATCGAAACCGGTAAACTCGCACGTCTCGCTGACGGCGCCGTCACCGTCCGCTCCGGCGAAACCATTGTTATGGTTTCCGCCGTTTCCGCCACCACCATCAAAGACGGCCAGGATTGGTTTCCTCTCACCGTGGATTACCGCGAAAAAGCGGCTGCAGTCGGCAAATTCCCCGGCGGTTACTTCAAACGCGAAGGCCGCCCTTCCGAAAAAGAAATCCTCACCTGCCGCATGACGGACCGCCCGCTGCGTCCGCTCTTCCCCAAAGGCTATCTCTACGACACCCAGATCATCGGCGTTCTCCTCAGCGCGGACGGCGAGATTGATCCCGATATCCTCTTCATCAACGGCGCCAGTGCCGCACTCACCGTGTCCGACATCCCTTTTGCCGGTCCGGTCGGAGCCGTGCGCGTGGCCCGCGTCAATGGCGAGTTCATCGCGAATCCCCTCCACAGCCAGCGCGTGGATAGCGACCTGAACCTCGTTTATGTCGGCAACGAAACCGATGTCATCATGATCGAAGGCGAAGCCAACGAACTCCCCGAGGCCGATTTCGTCGCCGCGCTCCATTTTGCGCAGGCCGAAGTGGCCAAGCTCGTCGCTGCCCAGAAGGAACTCGCCGCCGCCGCAGGCAAGGTCAAGCGAACCCCGCAACTCTTTGTCGTAGCCGACGAACTGCTCGAAGTCGCCTATTCCGTCGCCGGAGACCGTATCGAATCCGCCCTCTACACACCGAGCAAAGTTGCCCGCGGCAAAGCCGTCGGCGCGCTCAAGGACGAAGTCTCCGCCGCCATTCTCGAGAAATTCCCGAACGCCACGAAATTCGAGATCAGCCAGGCCTTCGACTATCTCCAGAAAAAGGCCTTCCGCATCAGCATCCTCGACAAGCAGGTGCGTTGCGACGGTCGCGACACGAAGACCATCCGTCCGCTCAGCGGCGAGACTGGTCTCCTGCCCCGCAGCCACGGTAGCGCCCTCTTCCAACGCGGCGAAACCCAGGCTCTCTGTCTGGCAACGCTCGCTCCCTCGGACGAAGCCCAGGATCTCGACGGCTACACCGGTGGTGAGATCAGCAAACGCTTCATCCTGCACTATAACTTCCCGCCGTTCTCCGTCGGAGAAACCGGCCGCACCGGCAGCCCCGGCCGCCGCGAAATCGGCCACGGCGCCCTCGCCGAGCGCTCCATCCTCGCGGTCATTCCGCCGGTCAACGAATTCCCTTACGCCCTGCGCGTCAGCAGCGAAGTCATGGAGTCGAACGGCTCGACCTCGATGGCCAGTGTTTGCGGCGGCGTGCTCGCCCTCATGGACGCCGGCGTTCCGATCAAGACTCCTGTGGCCGGAATTTCCTGCGGCCTCGTCACCGAATTCAGCGGTGATCAGATGAGCCGCTACACATTGCTCACCGACATCATCGGCAGCGAAGATCACTTCGGCGACATGGACTGGAAACTCTGCGGCACCCGCACGGGCGTGACCGGATTCCAACTCGACCTCAAGCTTCCCGGCATTTCGCTCAAGCTCATGGAAGAAGCCATCTACCGCACCCGTGACGACCGCCACAAGGTGCTCGATGTGATGGAATCCGTCCTGGCCGCGCCTCGCACGGAAATGAGCCCTTACGCTCCCCGGATCGAAACGATCAAGATCAATCCGGAAAAGATCGGCCTCATCATTGGACCTGGTGGCAAGACCATCAAGGGCATCGTGGCCGAGACCGGCGCCGAGATCAACATCGAGGACGACGGCTCCATCCATATCTACTCGAACAACGGCGACAGCCTGGCCCGCGCCAAGCAGATCATCAAC
>JBMOHI010000342.1:0-3233 GCA_049317925.1 Terrimicrobiaceae bacterium | reverse complement strand
GCCATCGCGGTGCATATCCACTCGTTCAGCGCCGCCACCTTGCGGAATCCGGCGGCCGGCTGGTGCGGTCCCCTCGTAGAACACGGTGCGGCTGTGACAATGGGCAATGTGTACGAGCCTTATCTCACCCTGACCCCGCAGCTCGACGTTTTTCAGGACCGGCTGATGGCGGGTTTCACGTTTGCCGAATCGGCCTACATGTCGCTGCGCGGGTTGTCGTGGATGGCTGTGGCGATCGGCGATCCACTTTATCGTCCGTATGTGTCCTGGCGCCGCCTGAACGGTTCGGCCAAGCCGTCGAGCTGGGAACAATACCGCAGCATTGTGCTGACCGCTGATGGAAATATTCTCAAGGCGTCGCCGAAGTTATCCCAGGCCGCCGCCGACACCGGCAACAGCATGTTTCTTGAGTCCTTGGGAGCGGCCCAGGCCGATGCGGGGGATTTGAAGGAGGCCCTCGCGACGGTCAACAAGGCTCTCACGATGGACAACAAACCGCTGGTGCGCTTCCGGCTTGTGCTCGAGAAATTCGGCCTGTTGTTGGTGACGGGAAAAAAATCGGAAGCGGGCGGCTTGCTTCTTTCCGAGCAAAACAAGACCCCGGGTCCGGCCCAGGCGGAACTTCTGGGTGTCATCACGCGGCAAATTTTCCCTCCGCCGCCCACGCCCACACCGACTGCGCCGAAATGATTCCGCATTCCGAGAGGTTTGCCCGGGCCTACGAGTCCGCCCTCGCTGCGCTTCGCGGAACGTCGGTGCAGGAGACCGGACCGGAACGGATCGGCGAATTGGAACTGCAGGCAAAAATCTTCGGCGGCGAGTTCGGCGTGAACTGGAGTGGAGAAGACGGGGAGTCGATCGAGATTGTGCATTTTGGCACCTGGAACCGCGAGCCCGGCCCGGATTTTTGCGGAGCCCGCGCGGTGATCGACGGGAGGGAGGTTTGCGGCGATATCGAAATCGATGGCGATGCGAGGGATTGGGAGGCGCATGGTCATTCGGGCAACGAGGCGTACGACCACGTCATTCTCCACGTGTTTTTCCGCAAGGGATCGCGCCGGTTTTTCACCCGGACCAGTGGAAACAAAATGGTGCCTCAAGTCTGTCTGGGCGGATCCCGAACTCCGCGGGCGGTCCGAAACACCAGCATCCGGGGCGGGTTGGACGAGGCACGGGCGGTGCGTTTGATCGAGGCGGCTGCGCAGTTCCGGTTGCGCCGGAAGACGGGGAACTTTCAGCGCACTGTGGGGCTTTGCGGACGGGAGGATGCGCTTTTCCAGGCCGTGGCAACCGGACTGGGATACAAAAACAACAAGATTCCGTTTTTGCTGACGGCGCAACGGGCAGGTTTGGAGCGGGCAAGGGGACGGGAGGGAGAATCCCTGCTTTTTGGTCTCGCGGGATTTCTTCAGGCGGAGTTTTTCGACCGCGGTGATGAAGAAAGCCGCGGCTATCTGCGCGGGTTGTGGGAAACGTGGTGGGCGATCCGCGGCAAAGAATCGCGGCTGATTCTGCCGGCGAATGCCTGGAAGTTTGCCGCCCTGCGGCCGACGAACCATCCGCACCGGCGCATGGGGGCCCTTGCTGCGGTCGCGCGGGAGTTTCCGCGGATCATGCGGACCCTGGAGTCGGGGAGTGTGGATGAATTCTGCGCGGTTCTTTCCTCGTTGGACCATCCTTATTGGCGACGCCACGCCAGCCTCACGCAGGAACCGTTGGCCAAAAAAACCGCTCTCGTCGGCGCGGATCGGTCGCTTGACCTCGCCATCAACGCCTTCCTGCCGGCCCTTGGTCTGCCGGGAGCGTGGGAGCGGTTGCAGAGTCTTTCCGGTCCAACGCCGAGCCGCAAGGTTCTGTGTGCCACGGCCTGGCTGGCTGGGGCGGAGAAACCGGGCTTGGCGCGCACCGCCCTGCAGCAACAGGGGCTCCTGCAACTCCACGCGGATTTCCTGCATCATGATCCGGGCTTGGTTTGGGAGAACTTCGCGCGCAGTTCGGGTTAGCGTGATTCGGGAAAAACTTTCCCTTCCCGCGTGACGAAACCGGCAATTGTCGTTACCACTCTTAATCCCTCTCAATCCATCGCAATGGCCGAACCTCTTAGCCCGGAAATGGAAGCGCTCTGTGCGTCCGCCATCCAATATGGCGCCTCGGACTTGCTCTTGCACGAAGGCCGCCCGCCCCAGGTCCGGCTCGAGGGTCGGCTGACGCCGCTCGATTCGCCGCCTCTGACCGCGGAGTTTTTTGATGCGCTCTGGAAATCCTGCCGAGCCGGGGACAAGCAGGACTTTGACACCAGCCTGACCTCGTCTGGTTCCCGTTTCCGCGTGAACCTTCTGAATCAACTCGGTCAGCGCGCCGCTGTATTGCGGCGCATCCGCAACGATATTCCCGATCTGGAAACCCTGGGCGCGCCGGCTGATTTGATTCGCGATTGGTGTGGACGCAAGTCCGGGTTGGTTCTGGTCTGCGGTCCGACGGGCTCGGGCAAAAGCACGACCCTCGCCGCGGCCATCGAATGGATGAACTCCACGATGTCCCGTCATGTGGTTACGATCGAAGACCCGATCGAATATCTCTTCACCGGTCGATCCTGCCTCTTCACCCAGCGCGAGGTGGGGATCGATACACCCAGTTTTGCGGAAGGTCTGCGCCGCTCGCTCCGGCAGAATCCCGATGTGATTTTCGTCGGGGAAATCCGCGATGCCCTGACCGCGACGACGGCCATCCAGGCTTCCGAAACAGGACACCTCGTGCTGGCTACCTTGCATTCTTCGAGTTGCGCCGATGCCGTCGAGCGCTTGCAGCTTTTCTTCCCCATGGACGAACGCGATGCTGTCCGGAAAACGCTGTCCGGTCAATTGCTCGGCGTCCTGTGCCAGCGTCTGTTGCCCGCTACGCAAGGAGGGGTTGCGCTGGCGGCGGAGTATTTCACCAACGTCGGCGCAGTCCGCAAATTCATCGCGGAGGGCAAGCTGACCGAATTGTCCGACCTGATCGCGCGTTCCGATGTCAAAACCGGTCGCGACGCGCTCGCCGCCCTGGCCCAACTTGTGCGCGAGGGAAAAATCACCGAAGAGGTGGCCGCCTCGGTCGCCGAAAATCCGCAGGAGCTGCAACGCATTCTGCGCGGCATCAGTTCTTCCTCCCAAAGCACCCGGCGCTAATTTCCCATGAGCAACATCGACCTTGTCCAACTTCTCTCCGGGTCCGTGGCCCAGGGCGCATCCGAT
>JBMOHI010000341.1:0-3257 GCA_049317925.1 Terrimicrobiaceae bacterium | reverse complement strand
TTGCTGCACAAGCTCGGTGATTACCGCAGCAAACCCGCTCAGATCGAAAACGACTTCGAGCCGGTGGACAGCTCCGCCGCCGCCATCGCCGCGCAAGGCCTCCTGCGCCTTGGCCGTTACCTTGACTCCAAGGGCGACCAACGCGGCGCGAAGTACTGGCAGGCCGGATTGACCGTGGCCGACACCGTCCTCGGCGAACCCTATCTTTCGACCGATCCCAATCATCAGGGCCTCATCCTGCATTCGATTTACCACCGCCCGAACGGCTGGGACCACATTCCGGCCGGCAGCAAAATTCCCCGCGGTGAGTCCTCCATGTGGGGCGACTACCACGCCCGTGAACTCGCTCTCTATCTCCAACGCCTCATCGAAAACAAACCCTACTACACCTTCTTTGGAGGAGTGCAAAAATCATGATCATCTCCGACCTCGCAAAAATCGAAGGCCGCCGCTATCCGGCCCGCCGCCGCACGCAAAACCTCGCCGGGGGCGTCGCTCCCGTCCAGGCGAAAAACTTCAGCATGGGCAACGTCACCCTCGATCCCAAAGGGGGACAGGTTCCCTGGCACAATCAGGAGCAGGAGGAAGTGTACTTTGTCATCGAGGGCACCGGAGAGATGTGCCTCGGTGAGGAACGCCAGACCGTCACCAGCGGGCAGATGGTTTTCATTCCGCCCGGCGTTTTTCACCAGTTGACCAACATCGGGGAAACGCCGCTGCGCATGCTTTATTGCTATGGCCCGGCCGGCGACGTCGCCCACTGGCGTCAGGAACTCGACGGCACGCTGCCACCCGCCGGAGTCGGTGACACCCCGCCTCTCCCCGCCGGCGCGCAGCCGCAATGCACTACGCCTCCGGCGAAGGACTAATGACCACTGACCAATGACTAATTTATGAAAAAACACAAAGTCGGCATTATTATGAACGGCGTCACCGGACGCATGGGCACGAACCAGCATTACATCCGGTCCATCCTCGCCATTCGCAAACAGGGCGGCATCAAAATCAATGACGGTGAAGTCATCTGGCCCGAGCCGGTTTTGATCGGACGCAGTGAAGCCAAGTTGCAGAAACTCGCCGCCATGGACGAGGGCGTCCGCTACAGCACTGACCTGGACGCTGAACTCAAGAACAAGGACAACATCATTTACTTCGATGCCCAGACCACCGGTCGCCGCGCGGACGCGGTGAAGAAGGCCATCGCGGCGGGCAAGCATGTCTATTGCGAGAAACCCACCGCTGTTTCGACCGAAAGCGCCCTCGATCTTTACCGCACCGCGACGAAGGCCGGGGTGAAGAACGGCGTCGTGCAGGACAAACTCTGGCTGCCTGGATTGCTCAAGATCCAGCGTTTGAAGGAGCAGGGATTCTTCGGCAAAATTCTCAGCGTCCGCGGCGAATTCGGCTATTGGGTTTTCGAAGGCCACAACATTCCCGCCCAGCGTCCAAGCTGGAACTACCGTAAGGAAGACGACGGCGGAATCATCGTGGATATGCTCTGCCACTGGCGCTATGTGCTGGACAATCTCTTCGGTGAAGTGAAGTCCCTCTCCTGCCTCGGTGCCACCCACATTCCCGAGCGCGTGGACGAACAGGGAAAACCCTACAAATGCACGGCGGACGACTCGGCCTACGCCACTTTTGAACTTGAAGGTGGAGTCATCGCCCATTTCAACTCCAGTTGGAACGTGCGGGTGCGCCGCGATGATCTGCTCACCTTGCAGGTGGACGGAACGCATGGCTCCGCCGTGGCCGGGCTCCGCGAATGCTGGATCCAACATTACGGCAACACGCCGAAGCCGGTCTGGAATCCCGACATCGCCCAGCCGATCAACTTTTACGAAGGCTGGTCCAAGGTTCCGGAACAGGAGCCTTACGATAACGCGTTCAAGGTTCAGTGGGAACTTTTCCTGCGCCATGTCGTGCTCGACGAACCCTTCCGCTGGAGTCTCTTCGAGGGAGCCCGCGGCGTGCAAATGGCCGAACTCGGCCTGGAAAGCTGGGCCAAACGCGCATGGCTCGACGTCCCCGCGCTTTCCGCCTAATCTGCCGCCATGTCTCCAGCCTTTGATCCATCGCTCGCGCAGCGCATTGAAACCACCGGCATCGTGGCGGTGCTGGTGGTGGACCGGGTCGAGGACGGCGTTCCGCTGGCCGAGGCCCTGCTGGCGGGCGGCGTGAATGTGATGGAGCTCACCCTTCGCACACCGGCCGCCATTGATGCCCTCAAAGCGATCCGATCGGCCGTGCCGGAAATGCTGGCGGGGGTTGGCACCATCTTCACCACCGATCAGGTGAAGCAGGTTGTCGAAGCGGGAGCCGCCTTCGGGGTTGCCCCTGGTCTCAATCCGCGCATCGTGACTGCTGCGCGCGAGGCCGGGCTTTCCTTCGCCCCCGGTATCCTCACGCCCAGCGACATCGAGACCGCGGTGGAACTCGGCTGCAAACTGCTGAAATTTTTCCCGGCCGAACCCTCCGGCGGCTTGGCCTATCTCAAAGCCATGACCGCGCCCTTTGCCCACCTTGGTTTGCGTTTTGTGCCCCTCGGCGGACTGAACGCGAAGAACATGGCCTCCTATCTTTCGGACCCGAACATTGCCGCGCTGGGAGGTTCCTGGCTGGCCCCGCGGGACCTCATCAAAGCCGGCGATTGGAGTGCCGTCACCGCCCTCGCCGCTGAAGCCATCCAAATCATCAAATCCACCCGTCAAAAATGAAAACCATCGTCACCTTTGGAGAAGTTATGGGCCGGTTCGCGCCGGAGGGAGTTCTGCGTTTCCGTCAGGCCACCCCCGGACCGCTCAATCTCACCTTCGGTGGTGCGGAGGCCAACGTCGCCGCTTCACTCGCCCAACTCGGCGCGCCCGCTCGTTTCGTCACCGCCCTGCCCCAGCACGCCATCGCAGATTCCTGTGTTGGCGTCTTCGCCGGCCTCGGCGTGGACACGTCGTGCATCCTGCGCACCAAGCAGGGCCGGCTCGGATTGTATTTTTTCGAGAACGGTGCCAACCAGCGCCCCAGCAACGTCATCTACGACCGCTCGCATTCGTCCGTCAGTCTGACCAAGGCGACCGACTACGCGTGGGACAAAATTTTTTCCGGGGCAGCCTGGCTCCACACCACCGGCATCACGCCCGCGCTTTCGCAGACCTCCGCTGATGCGGTGCTGCACGCCGTGCAGGCCGCGAAGAAAGCCGGTCTTACCGTTTCCTGCGACCTCAACTTCCGCAAAAAATTGTGGAACTGGGAACCCGGCA
>JBMOHI010000340.1:0-3260 GCA_049317925.1 Terrimicrobiaceae bacterium | reverse complement strand
ATGAGCAGGATGAGCGTGGTGAGAATGGCGTTGACCCGGATGCCCTGCGTCCGCGCCACAGAGGCTTCGAACAGCGTGAGCAGGAGGGGGCGCTGAAGGGCCAGCAGCGTTACGAGAGTCACGGCACTGATGGCCAGGCTGGTCCAGATGTCGGAATCGGCCACGCCGAGGATGTTGCCGAAGAGGAAGCTGTCGAGGTCGACTTTTACGCGGGCGTATTTGATCAGCACGATGCCGAGGGCGAAGGCGATGACGTAGAGTGAGGCGATGGCGGTTTCGTCCTTGATGCGCGAACTGCGGGTGATCATCTGGCCGCCCAGCGCGACGATGGCCGCGGCCGCGAGGCCGCCCAGCAAGAGTCCGGCGGGGTTCAGTCCGACGACGATGGCTGCCAGGGCCAGGCCGGGCAGGAGCGAATGCGAGAGCGCATCGGCGGTGAGGGCCATGCGGCGAATGACGACGAACGCACCGAGAAATCCGTTGGTAAGCCCGATCAGCACGCAGGCCAGAAAGGCTCGCTGCATGAACTCGTACTGAAAGGGTTCGAGCAGCCAGTTCATTTGTGGGAGCCGGCGAAGATGCGCGTGGCGAAGGCGCGCTCGGTGTTTTCCGGAGTGAAGGCGGCGGACGTTTCGCCGCAGGCGACCAGTTCGCCGTTGATGAGAATCACGTGATCAAAGATCGCCGGGACATCATTGAGTTCGTGGTGGGAGGAAATGATGAGCTTTCCGGCCGCGCGCAGTTTGTGCAGGGCGGTGCTGAAAGCCTGGCGGGCGTTGCGGTCAAGGCCGGTAAAGGGTTCGTCCAGCAGGTAAATGTCCGATTGCTGGGCCCAAGCGCGGGCCAGAAAAGCGCGTTGTTGCTGGCCGCCGGAGAGCGCGCTGATCTGCCGTGCGGCGTAGTCCTCCAGGTCCATCACGTGCAGGGCCTCGTCCACAATGCGGCGGTCTTCCACGCCGAATTTTTTCCAGAGTCCGAGTGCGGGATACCGGCCCATCTCGATGAGGCCCCGCACGGTGATGGGAAAATCCCAGTCCACCGCCTCCCGCTGAGGCACGTAGGCAATCGTTTTTCCGGGAGCATCATTCACCCCGATTTCGTGTCCGCGGAATTCAATGCTGCCCGTCTCGATGGGCAGGAGTCCGGCGATGGCTTTGAGCAAGGTGGATTTGCCCGCGCCGTTCGGTCCCAGCAAGCCGACGCAGGAGCCGCAGCCGAGATCGAGGCTGATGTGATGAATGGCCGGGATGCGGTTGAACGAAACCGTGAGGTCTTTGAGAATGAGGTGGTGACTCACGGCTTGCTCGCTCCGGGCAGGGTGACGACGTCCTCGACATCCGGACTTCCCCAAAGGGTGGTATCGGCAAGAGACTTTCCCTCGACGGTCACCTGCACGCGCAGGGCGTTCGGTCCGGTCGATGAATCGGGCCAGGTTGTTTTCACCACGAGATCGACTCCCTCGGTCGGGAGTTGAAGAGGGACCCTGACCGTGGTCGAAGAAGTGCGCGGATTACAATTGGCGATTTTCGATCCGTCGGCCTCCACGGTGATCCCTGCGGGAGGGATGGGCGAGGTGAAGGTGAGTTCGACTGTCGCGGCGCTATCAGGCGTTGTCTCCGCCACGGGAGGCTGGACGACGGCGGAGGTTTCCCGCCCGGTGAGACGCCAGGCTGGAATGGCCAGCAGCGCTAATCCGGCGACTACCGCAAAAAGGCGGAGAAGGGGAGATCCTGTCATGGAAACCGGTTCTTCTCGGCGGCCGCAGGGGAAAATAATGCAAGTCTCATGCAGAAAGGAGAATCGCAGTGTCGGCCAAAGACGCAAGTATATTGCGACTACGACGGACCGGTGCAGCGACCCGGGAGGGCGAAAGAAAAAGCTCGGATTCTCGCACGCGGCGATTCAAACGTTGAGAACTATCATGCGCTTCCTCTTCCTTATTCCCGCCGCCGCCGTTTTGACCGCCTGCCAAACCGCTCCCCGTACCCCGAAATGGGACGTGCCCCTGACCTTGCAAACCGCCGGGCCCGCCTACGCCGATTATGTGATCGAGCGGGCCGACGTGAACAAAGACGGATCCGTGTCGGTGGTTGAATGGGTCAACGCCGGTGGAACCAAGCGCAGCTTCGCCGTGGTTGACGAAAACAAGGACGGAACGCTCACCCGCACCGAATTGGTCCGGATCGGATCGAACGCCCGCTTTTTCGCCATGACCCGGCGTTATGCGGACTCGAACAAGGACAACAAACTGACCCCTCGCGAGTTCCGTTCACCGACGGGGGTCCAGGTCATGCGGATCGAGTTTTAGTAACCCCTTTCATTTTTTCCGATGGCTATGACGCATAAGAAATCTTCGTTTTCGATCCTCGCGGGTGCCTTGGCCACCTGGTTGATTGTCCTCACTACCGGCTGCGACCGCAAGGCACCGGCTCCGGTCGAGGTCATTCGTCCGGTCAAAACTCTGGTCGTTGTTGTCGGCGGCGACACCGGCACACGGCGGTTCCCTGGCCGGGTTGAGGCGTCCAAGCAGGTGGAACTCGCGTTTCAAGTTTCCGGTCTGCTGACGAGTCTGTCGGTTCGCGAGGGTCAAACGGTGACCGCCGGTGAGGTGATTGCCCAACTCCGCCAGGACGAATTCCAAGCTCGTCTCGATGCCTTGCGCGGCCAGCTCGACCGCGCTCAAGCCGACCTCCAGGCCGCTCTGGCGGGGGTGAGACCGGAGGAACGGTTGCGCCTGGAATCCCAGGTGCGCTCGGCCGAGGCTTCGCTCGTCAATGCCCGCACGGAATTCAACCGTGCCACCCAATTGCTCCGCTCCCGTACGATTTCGCGTGTCGAGTTTGACCGCGCCGAAACCAACTACCGCGTGGCCCGCGAAAACTTCGAGGCCGCACGTCAGACGCTGGAACAAAGCGCTATCGGACGCGAGGAAGACGTTCAGGCCCGGCAGGC
This sequence comes from Terrimicrobiaceae bacterium, assembly GCA_049317925.1. Classification (GTDB taxonomy): domain Bacteria; phylum Verrucomicrobiota; class Verrucomicrobiia; order Chthoniobacterales; family Terrimicrobiaceae; genus CAMASH01. The sequence goes on along the minus strand of JBMOHI010000340.1, from coordinate 308 downwards.
CGACGTGCGCGGGTTGGAAGCCCGGGTGGTCGAGGCCAACTTGCAACTCGCCGATTCCACCCTGCGCGCTCCGTATGACGGCGTGATCGCGCAGCGTTTCGTTGAGCAGGGGCAGAATGTGCGGGCCAAGCAGCCGATTGTGAAATTTCAGGATGCCCAGGAGATCGAGATCGCGGTGGATGTGCCCGAGACGGTCATGGCCGCCGATCTTGTTTCCGCCGACATCGTCCAGTTGGTCGCCGAGTTCAGCGCCGCGCCCGGACTGCAGTTTCCGGTCCGCATCAAGGAAATCGCCCAGCGGGCCGACC
>JBMOHI010000339.1:0-3262 GCA_049317925.1 Terrimicrobiaceae bacterium | reverse complement strand
TGGAGGAACCCACCATCGGCCTCCACGCCCACGACGTCGCCCAACTCATCCAGGTGCTCCACCGCCTGGTGGATGAAGGCGGAACCGTCGTCGTCATCGAACACCACATGGACGTCATCGCCGAGGCCGACTACCTTGTGGACATCGGCCCTGAAGCCGGCAGCAAAGGCGGCGAAGTCGTCGCCGAAGGCACCCCCGAGCACGTCGCAAAATCGAAGACCAGCCGCACCGCGCCGTTCTTGCTTGAGACGCTGGCGAACAAGCCGCGGTAGCGAGCCTCCGCCTACCGATAGCTATTGACCAGCACGAGGAACTGTTTCCACTTCACGCCAAGCCTCCAGCCGTCGGGGCTGTTGGAATCGCGGTTGAGCAGGATCTTCGGGCAGGGTTTGCCGTAGGGAAAATCCGGGCGCGGCCAGTGCCGGTGCGGCACGATGTTTTTAGTGGGGATGTTATACCGATCGGCCAGGAAGGCGGCGAGGCGGGCGGCGCGGTCGATGGCGGCGGCTTGTTGGCGCGCGCTGCGGAACTCGCAAATCTCAATGGCAATGCTGGTGCGGTCGCCTTTTCCGCCGAAGTCGGCGTGGTCGCCCTGTTCGGTGGAGAGCAGATGCTGGACAATCTCGCGATCGTCCACGGTGAAGTGCCAAGTGACCCACCCACTGCGTCCGCGTTTGCCGCTGCGCTTGCCTTTGTTGGAAAGATAAAGCGCATGACGCGCGGCCGTGGCTTCGGGGTTTTCCGTGGCATGAATGGTGATGTAGGTCGGCATCATGGTGCGCTTGGTCAGACGACCGTGTTCACCCGGCGGCAGCAGGGTTTTGCGAATGGCAGGGGGCTCGGCGGCGAAGGAGGAGGACACAAGTCCGCCGAGAACGACGAAGAGGGTGAGCAGAGACAGTCGGATCTCGCGCAAAGGGCGCAAAGGACGCCAAGAAAGAAAGGGAAAGTGCTGAGCGAGGAAAACGGGCGGGCGATTCATTCTCTATTTCCTTTGCGTTCTTTGCGGGCTTTGCGCGAGGTTCTTTTTCACGTCTTTACTCTCGCTCAAGTTTCCCATGCTTCATGTCGTCCTGGTCGAACCCGAGATTCCGCCCAACACCGGCAACATCGCGCGGCTGTGTCTGGCGGCGGGGGCGCGGCTGCATCTGGTCGAACCGCTGGGGTTTTCGCTGGACGAAAAGTCGCTGCGGCGGGCCGGAATGGACTACTGGAACCAATGCGATGTGAAGGTTTGGCCGTCCTTTGAGGTGCTGAAAGCGGAGGATTCCGCGGCACGGTTTTTCTTTTTCACGACCAAGACGGCGCGTCCGTATTGGGGGCAGAGTTTTGCGGATGGCGACTATTTGGTTTTCGGACGCGAAACAAAGGGGCTGCCGGAAAGCCTGCTGGCGGCCAACGCGGAACGCTGCCTCACGATTCCCATGCAGCCGAACGCGCGCAGTCTGAACCTCGCGACCTCCGCGGGGATCGTTCTTTACGAGGCCCTCCGGCAGATCCGGTAGATCGGGCGGTCAAGCGCCCGTCCGGCGGGTGAGGTATTCGGCAATTTGCTCGCCCAGCCGCGGGCCGATGCCGGTGACGGCGGCGAGTTTTTCGGCCGGGATTTTGCGCATGCGATCCACGGAGCCGAACTCGGCCAGGAGGGCTTTCTTGCGCGATTCGCTCACGCCGGGGATGTCGTCGAGCAAACTTTCGCTGATGCGCTTTTTGAGCAGGAGACTGTGGTAGCCGTTGGCGAAACGATGGGCTTCGTCGCGGATGCGCTGGAGGAGTTTCAGCGCCCCACTGTCCTCGGGAAGACGAAGGGGAAGCGGGCGTCCGGGGCGGTAGATCTCCTCGAATTCCTTGGCGAGTCCGATGATGGCGGCGTCGTAAAGCCCGAGCCGCTGGAGTTCCTTGCAGGCGCTGGAGAGCTGGCCTTTGCCACCGTCCACGATGATAAGGTCGGGCAGGGCGGAAAGTTGAGAGACCGCCTCGCCCGGAGGCAACTGGCTGAACTCGGCGTCTTCCGGCGCGGCTTCGCGCAGGACCCGTCTGTAGCGGCGGCGCACGACTTCGGCCATGCTGGCGAAATCATCCTGCCCGGGCGTTCCGGTGATGCGATAGCGGCGGTAGCTGGCACGGTCGGGCACGCCGTCCTTGAACCGCACCATGCTGGCGACGATGTGGGTATTGGAGATATTTGAAATATCGAAGCACTCCATCACGGCGGGCGGACGGTGAAGTTGCAGGGCATCGGCCAGGGCGGCCAGGTCGTCGCGGGGATTGATGGCCGACGGCAGCACCTTGCGGGTGAACCGCGTCATGGGCTTGGTGGTTTTTTTGAGATCGCCGAGGAGGTTGCGGAGTTGGGCGGCCCGCTCGAAATCGAGGCGTTCGGCAGCACTTTTCATCTGGGTTTCGACTTGCTCGATCATGTGGCTGGCCTCGCCATCAAGGAGTTCGCAGGCCTCCCCGACCCGCCGCAGGTAGTCCTCGCGGGTGATCCGGGCGATGCAGGGCGCGGAGCAGTTCTTGATCACGTCGTCCATGCAGTGCTTGTAATCGCGTTCGCCGGGTTCGGGCGGACGGCAGGAGCGGATGCCGAACTTTTTGCGGACGGCGTTGAGGGTGGAACGCAGCGCCCCGCTGTGGGCGAAGGGTCCAAAGTAGCGTGCGCCGTCATCCTTGCGCAGGCGGGTGAGCTGAAAGCGCGGCCAGGGTTCGTTCAGATTGACCCGGACCAGGAGGAAACGTTTGTCGTCACGGAAGCTGATGTTGTACTTCGGGCGGAATTCTTTGATCAGCCGGCCTTCGTAAAGCACGGCCTCGGCGTCACTTTTCACCAGGTGCCATTCGAAATCCCAGATGCTGTCGATCAGCGCGCTGGTTTTCATATCGGCGCGGCTGACCCGCGAGGGCGTGAAATAATTGGCCAGCCGTTTACGCAAATCCCGCGCTTTGCCTACGTAGATGACCCGCTTGAGCCGGTCACGCATCACGTAAACGCCCGGCTTGTGCGGGACGTCCCGGAGCCGGGCTTGAAGATCGACGGACATGGCCAAAACATAGCACACGCTTGCGCAGCGGCGGGAAGCCACTATTTTAGGCGAATTCCAATGAAAACCGCCCTTGCGCTGGTCGCGTCGTTTCTTCCCGCCATGTCCCTCATGGCGCAAACCGCCGGGGCGGCGCCCGAGCCGGCGAAGTCCACCAACCTCTGGCAGGTCTTTCTCGCCGGCGGGCCCATGATGATTCCGCTCGGGATTCTTTCGGTCAT
>JBMOHI010000338.1:0-3264 GCA_049317925.1 Terrimicrobiaceae bacterium | reverse complement strand
CCCCGTTCCGCCGGGGATCAAACCGGTAGAGCGGCCAGGAGCCGGAATCGACCGCGAGCTTTTGTTGCTCGAGGCCAAGGTGCATCGCATACCCGTGGGCAATGCAAGGGCTGTAGGCGATGATCAAGGAAGTGCCGGGAAAACGCTCTGCCTCATCGAACGCCTTCACCGTCTGCGAATCCTTCGCCCCCAGCGCCACTCGCGCCACATAGACCGATCCATAGCTCATGGCCATTACCCCCAGGTCTTTTTTCGCGCGGGACTTTCCCGCCATGGCAAACTTCGCGCTGGCTCCGAGCGGGGTGGACTTCGATTGCTGGCCCCCGGTGTTGGAGTAACACTCGGTGTCGAGAACAAGGATGTTCACATCGCGGCCCAGCGAGAACACATGGTCCAGTCCCCCGAAGCCGATGTCGTAGGCCCAGCCGTCCCCGCCCACCATCCACACACTCTTGCGCACCAGCGCATCCGCCATCGTCTCGAGTCGGCGGGCTGCCGGCGATTTGATCCCCGCCAGACGCTGGCGCAAAATCTCCACCCGATCCCGCTGGGCCTTCACGCCCGCCTCGCCGGCCTGGTCGGCGTGGAGCAAACCCTCCACCAGTTCATCGCCCAATTCGGGAGCCAGTTTCGCCACGAATTCGCGGGCGATCTGATTCTGCTGATCCAGGGCCACCCGCATGCCCAGGCCATACTCGGCATTGTCTTCGAACAAGGAATTCGACCAGGCCGGTCCCCGTCCGCTGGCATCGGTGGTGTAAGGCGTGGTGGGGAGATTGCCACCGAAGATCGAGGAACATCCCGTGGCGTTGGCGATGAGAAGGCGGTCGCCGTAAAGCTGGGTCAGCAATTTGAGATAAGGCGTCTCGCCACAGCCGGCGCACGCTCCGGAGTATTCGAAGAGCGGTTCGAAAAATTGACTGCTCTTGACCTCCGCTTTCAACCCGGATCGTTCCGGTGAAGGCAACCCGAGAAAGAACTCGTAATTCTCCCGCTCGGCCTGGCGCAGCGGAGCCTGCGCCTCCATGTTGATCGCCCGGCGGTTCGGCACCTCCTTGTCCTTGACCGGACAAACCTGCACGCACAACGAACAACCGGTGCAATCTTCCGGGGCAACCTGCAGGGTGTATTTCCGCCCGGGGAATTCGGCGGACCGAAAATCCGCCGATTGAAAGGTGGGCGGAGCCTCAGCGAGAAGGTCGGGCGAGTAGAACTTCGGCCGGATGCAGGCATGCGGACAGACCAGGGCGCATTTGTTGCATTGGATGCAGATGTCAGGCTCCCAGACGGGGATCGTATCGGCCAGGTTCCGCTTTTCCCATTTTGACGTTCCCACCGGCCACGAACCGTCCACCGGAAAAGCACTCACCGGCAGCAAATCCCCCTTGCCCTGCAGCATCAGGCCGGTGACCTGCCGCACGAAGGACGGAGCCTCCATCGGCATGGTGGACTCCGGGGAAATTTCCACCGTCGCCCCGGACGGGATGACCATTTCCTGCAATCCGGCGAGGGCGCGATCGACTCCGGCGTAGTTCCGGAGAATCACCTCCTGTCCTTTGCGTTCGTAGGTTTTGGCGATCGCTTTTTTGATGCGTTCGATGGCCTTGTCACGGGGCAACACCTTGGCCAGGGCGAAAAAGCACACCTGCATGATGGTGTTGATGCGCGATCCCAGTCCGGACTCGCGGGCAATGGTCGCCGCATCAATCACGAAGCAGCGAAGATTACCCGCGAGAATCTGCCCCCGCGCCCGCGCCGGCAGATGGTTCCAGACTTTGTCAGGCGGGAGAGCCGTATTGAGCAACACGGTCGCCCCCTCCGCCGCCACCGCGAGAACATCGTGCTGGCTGAGAAAATGAAAATGGTGGCAGGCCACGAAATCCGCCCGCTTGATCAGGTAATGCGACGCGATCGGCCGCGGCCCAAAGCGCAGGTGCGAGATGGTCATGGCCCCGGACTTTTTCGAGTCGTAGACAAAGTATCCCTGGGCGTAGTTGTCAGTCTCTTCCCCGATGATTTTGATAGAATTCTTATTGGCCCCAACCGTGCCATCTGCACCCAAGCCGTAGAAAACCGCCTGCACCACATCCGGTTCCTCGAGGTTGAAACCTTCATCGACCTTGAGGGAGTATCCCGTCACGTCGTCGTTGATTCCGACGGTGAAATGCCGCCGCGGCCGCTTCCGTTTCAGTTCGTCAAAAACGGCCAGGACCATCGCCGGATCGAACTCCTTGGACGAGAGACCGTATCGTCCGCCGATTACCACAGGCTCGGGCGCGAAGTCGGAAAGTCCGGCGGCGTGGGCCTCGGCCAAAGCGGCCAGGACATCGAGATAGAGCGGATCGCCGATCGCCCCCGGTTCCTTGGTGCGATCCAGCACGGCGATGGCCCGCACGGTGGCGGGCAACGCGTTGACAAAATCCACCACGGAGAAGGGCCGGTAGAGCCGCACTTTCACCACCCCGGTTCGTTCACCCCGGGCATTCAATGCCCGGGCCGTCTCCTCGGCCGTCTCCGCTCCGGATCCGATCGCCACAATCACGCGATCGGCTTCGGGATGGCCGGTGTATTGAAAAAGCTCATAGTTTCGGCCGGTCAGATCCGCGAAGTGGTCCATGAGGCCCTGCACGATCCCTGGTGTGCGTTCGGTAAACCGGTTGGCCGCCTCCCTCGCCTGAAAAAAGACATCCGGGTTTTGCGCCGTGCCCCGGATCACGGGATGTTCCGGACTGAGCGCGCGGCGGCGGAATTCGGTCAGCCACTTCTCCTGGAACATGGCCTGCAGGATGTCATCGGCCAGCGGTTCGATGCGGGCGATCTCATGAGAGGTGCGGAATCCGTCGAAAAAATGAAGAAAGGGAATCCGCGTCGCAAGCGTGGCACAGTGGGCAATACACGCCATGTCCTGGGCCTCCTGCACCGAGTTTGAGGCCAGCATGGCCGCACCGGTGGCCCGGCAGGCCATGACGTCGGAATGGTCCCCGAAGATCGAGAGCGCGTGGGTGGCCACGGTCCGGGCCGTCACGTGGAGACAGAAGGGCAGTAACTCGCCGGCGATTTTGTAGAGATCCGGAATCATCAGAAGCAGACCCTGCGAGGCGGTGAAAGTCGTGGAGAGTGAGCTGAGCTGCAGCATGCCGTGAAGCGCTCCGGCCACACCCGCCTCGGATTGCATTTCCACCAACGAAGGGATCGTCCCCCAAAGATTTGGCCGCTCAGCCACCTGCCATTCGTCGCACCATTCCGCCATCGGAGAAGAAGGTG
>JBMOHI010000337.1:0-3277 GCA_049317925.1 Terrimicrobiaceae bacterium | reverse complement strand
GGCTGGCTTTGCTTGCCGCCGATGAAACTTCCCGGACGCCTGGCCTGCCTTGTCGCGATCCTGGGGCTGTTTTGTCAATTCGTCGAAGCCAGCGCGGTGCTGTCCCATGATCAGGTCGTGGCGGCCGAGTGCCGCGGCGACGCGCACGATTCCCACTGTCCGATGGAACCGCTGCATGACCATTGCGGCTCGTTCTGCGGACACTTTTTCACGGCGGTTCCCGATTCGTCCGAAGGCTTTTATGTCAGCCGTCCCGACACGGCTTCGTTCCAGACCGTGAGCCAGGAATCCGCGCCGGAAGGTTTTCCGGCCGGGCTTTTTATTCCTCCCCGGTTGTCCTGATTGACGGCCCATTGCGGGCTGTTTCCTCACGCACGCTCCTCGCCTGTCCGACCAACTCGCGCGCACGGAAAATCCCTGCCTGCGTTTCTCAAACCTCAAATCAGGATACCTATGAAAATGTTTCTTCTTCTTGCCACACTCATCGCCAGCGCGACCATGATCCGCGCGCTGCCGGTGCAAACGGACTCCGGATCTCACGCGATCCTCACCGCGCAAACCACAAGCAAGCACGGAAAGCTCTATGTTTCCGGCACGGTATCCGGACTCCAGCCCGGACTCCGCCACAGCGCCTCCCATGTGGAGGTGGATCTCGTCGATGCCCGCGGTCAAACCATTGCCTCGGTCACGGACAAGATCGGCAAGTCCAGCCGACATCCGCGCGCGGCTGGGCAGCGGGAGGAACGTTTTGTGGCGAGTTTTCCCGGCGAAGTGGCCCGTCAGGCTATAAGCGTGCGCGTGGTTTTTCATAATCACGAGCACCGGTCCTGCGACAAAGGTTGCTGATGCGGCCCATGCGATTCCTGGTCTATGCCGGGCTGCTGCTGATGCCGTTCTTGAACGCGGTGGCGGCGGCCTTTGACGACGAAGCCTCCGCCGTGCGCTTTGCCCTGGCGAACAACCGCGATCTGCGCGCGGCGCGCCTAACCGTGTCCGCGGCGGAAGCGCGCGTGCGCGGTGCCGGGAAACTTTCCAATCCGGAATTCGAAGCGACCGTGGCGGGAGGAAAAGATTTTGAAGGCCGGGTCGAGATCGGGCTTACCCAGCGCTTTCCACTCACCGCGCGCCTGCGATTGGAAAAGGAAATTTCGCAACTCGAGATCGCGGCCGCGAAAATCGAGGTGGCTGCTCGCGAGCGGGAAATCGCCGCGAAAGTGCGGGAGTCCTTTCTCGAAGCAGCCCAAGCCCGTGAGGCCCGCCTTTTGCGCAGCCGCCAATCGGAACTTGCCGGCACTTTCACGAAGTCCCTCCAAAGCCGTGTCGCGGAGGGATTCGACTCACCGCTCGACGCGGCGGAGGCCGCCCTCGAAGTCACGCGACTGCAAGCACAGGTCGCGGAACTCCGCGCCGGGGAAGAATCCGCCACCGGCAAGCTGGCGGCCTTGCTCGGTCTGCCTGTGAACGAGACCGTCACCGTGAAGGACATCCCACCGCTTCCTAACGCCGTCCCCACCCCATCATCCCCGGCCAATCGCCCGGATATCCGGCTCGCCGAAATTGCCATCGAAGCGGCGGAGAAGGACCTCGGCCTGGCCCGCTCCATGCGCTGGGACGATATCGGCGTCGGCATTTTTGTCGAAGGCGAACGCTTCCGCGATGAACCGGAAGGGATCGAAAGTGAAGGCCTCATCGGCATGAGGCTCTCGGTGCCTTTGCCGGTTTGGAACAATGGCCAGGCCGCCGTGGAGGAACGAAAGGCCATCGCCCAACGCCGACTCGAACTTCTGGAAGCCATCCGCTTTTCCGCCGCCCACGAAGCCGCATCCGCCTGGCGGCAAATGAAAGCCCGCTTTTCTGCCGCACAGCAAATGCAGAACGACGCCCTGCCCGCCGCGCGCAAATTACTGGCCGACACCCAAGCCGCTTACGACCGCGGCGAGGCCGACGCCCAGCGCCTCTTCCGCGTGCGCGAACGCCTCATCGCCGTCGAAAACGACGCCCTCGAATCCCGCATCCAATTCCACCTTGCCCGCGCCGCCTGGCTCCACGCCAACGGTGCTCCCACACCATGAAAAAACTTCTCTGCTTCCTTCTTCTTCTCCCGCTCTTTGCCTCCGCCGACGAAAAGCGTTCGGCCAACACCGTCATTCTCAACGAAACCGGCGTGAAAAACCTCCGCATTGAAACCGTGATGGTGGAGGAGTCCGATTTTGAGGAATCCGTCTTCGCGCTCGGCCGCATTGACGTTTATCCCGGCCGCCGCGCCGCCATCAGCAGCCGCATCGCCGGCCGCGCCCTGGACGTGTTCGTTAAACACGATCATCCGATTGCCAAGGGTGAAGTGGCGCTGATTGTCGAGAGTCGCCAGCCGGGCAATCCGCCGCCGCGCATCGAAATCACCGCTCCTATTTCCGGTCTGGTCAGCGCCACCCACATCGTCCCCGGCGAACCGGTCGAGCCGGACAAGGTGCTGGCGGAGATCCTGGATCTCTCCGAGGTCTATGCGCTCGCCCGCGTGCCCGAGCATTTGGCCGGGCAACTCAAGCCCGGACTCAAAGCGCGCATCACGGTCCCCGCTGCCGGGAATCAGGTTTCCGAGGCCGATCTCGAACACCTCGGCGCCACCGCCGATGCCGACAGCGGCACGGTCGAGGCGGCGTTTCATGTCGAAAACCCCAAGCTCGAGTTGCGTCCCGGCATGCGGGCGGAATTTTCTATTGTGCTGAAAAAGCGCGCCGGGGTGATGAGCATTCCGCGCTCCGCCCTCCAAGGCGATGCGGCCAACCGCTTCGTCTATGTGAAGGATTTCGATCTGCCCAATGCCTTCGTGAAAACGCCCGTCGTGGTCGGGGAAATCAATGACCGCAGCGTCGAGATCGTGAGCGGACTGCTTCCCGCCGACGAAGTCGTCACGCATGGAGCCTATTCGCTCGCCTTCGCCGGCGGAGGGAGCCTTTCGTTGAAGGAAGCACTCGACGCCGCGCATGGTCACGAACACGCCGAGGATGGATCGGAGCTTTCCGATGCCAAACAAGCGGACGCTCCGACCACTGCGGCAGAGCCCGGTCAAAGTCCGTTCTGGATGATCACCAGCCTGGTTCTTTTTATCGCCTGGCTGGTCACGATCTTCCGCAAGAAGGGGGCCTCCCGTGCTTAATCGCCTCATTCAATGGTCGCTGGCGAACCGGCCCATCGTCGTCGGCGTCGCCCTCATTCTACTCACCCTCGGCGTCACCACCGCCCTGCGGCTCCCGGTCGAAGTTCTTCCCGACCTCAC
>JBMOHI010000336.1:0-3280 GCA_049317925.1 Terrimicrobiaceae bacterium | reverse complement strand
CGGCAAAGCGGCTTGTATCCCGCGCCATGAGGACATTCCTCGGAATCGCTTTACTTTCACTCGCCCTCGCGTCCTGCGCGAGCGTTCCACCCGTGCCTGCCACCAAATTGGAGAAAGCCAATGTGCTGCCGCTGGCGCTGAACGACAACTTCCAGTTCCGCAAGGTGAAGCTGTATTATCACCAGAACATTCCCGCGCCGACCACGACCAGCGAGATGATCCTGTTCGAGCGCCAGCGGGTGACCTGGGGCTATGTCAATGGTTACGACACGCAGAAGCTTTTCGGAAACTACTTCACGTTCTTCTGGCGGACCTCGGAAACTGCCGACGTGACCTTCCGGTTGGAATACCGTCAGTCGGCGCTGGGCAATCAGGTGCTGGCGCAGGAACGCTACTATCCTGGTGCCCGCGGATCATTCCAGTCGGATTTCACCGTGATCGGCGACGACTATCTGGAATTCGGTGCGGTGACCTCCTGGCGGGCCCTGCTCATTGTGGACGGCCGCATCGTGGCGCTGAAACAATCCTTCATGTGGAAGTAGAGCTGCGGCGGGCGAGGGGGATTTGACAGTGATCGCGGCGATGGGGTATTGTTAAAACACTAGTGAGCACGACATCGTCTGTTCTGGTCGGCTGTATCGAACGCACCGTCTGGGTTAAAGTGGAGGGACGCGGCAGTTTTCAGAACAGCGCGGGGCTGAAGGAATTTGTCAAACAGATGATCCAGCGCGGCTACCGGGATTTTGTGGTGGATTTGCGGGATTGCGAACAAATGGATTCCACCTTTATGGGCACGCTGGCGGGTGTTGCCCTCCGCCTGCGCGAGATCGGCCAGGGCGGTCTGCGGGCCGTTAATGTCAACGAGCGCAACGCCGGGTTGCTCGGCAGCCTGGGGCTGGACCAGCTTTTTGCAGTGGAGGACGCGGTGGCGGGTCGTGGCGCGGTTCCCGGAAACGTGGCTCCGCTTCGCCCGGCTCCCAAGCAGGACAGCGAGGAGCAGAAGCAAGTTGTGCTGGAAGCTCACGAGGCTCTGGCGGAGGCGGACTCCGCCAACGCGACGAAGTTCAAGGATGTGCTCGAATACCTGCGTCAGGAACTCAACGTGACCGGCGCGGAGAAATCGCAGGCAGGCTAGGGCCAGGGAGTTTCCCTCCGCATGTGGACCTATATTTTCTTCGCCCTGTTCTTCGGAACGTTCATCGCCCTCCTCGTGGTGCTGAACACGTTTACGCGGCGGATTAGCGAGCTCGAACGCCAGCGGATCGAACTCCAAGTCGAGGAAGACCGCGTCTTTGATTTTCTCCACGGCCTGGGCGAGGCCTTCTCCGAGGGCGTGCGGTCCTCCGAACTTCACCGCCTGATCGTCGAGAGCGCAACCCGGATTCTGGATGCCCATGGCGGGGCGCTTTATCTCATGGACAAGTCGGATGCCGTGCTGGCTCCGGCCTTTGTTTCCAAAGGCTGTCCCGCCTTGCTCAACGTCCCCAAGCATATTCTGGAACAGGCTGCCTCCAACCATGTGGCCTTGGAAAGCTACCTGCGGCTAAGCCCCGTGCGGCGCGGCGACGGTCCGATCGGACACGCGCTGGAAACCGGCCAGGCCCGCATTTACAGCGAGGCACAATTGTCCGAAACGCTGCCGGTGGACAACCTCATTGCCCACACCGCCATCGTCGGGCCGCTCGTTTACCGCCGGAAGATTCTCGGCGTCCTCGGGCTGGCCAACGGCCCCATGAGCACCCCCTTCTCGGAAAAGGATCTCACGGTTTTCAAGACCATCACCGAGCAATCCGCCTTCGCCCTTTACAACGAGGTCGTCTACATCGAGGCGGGCGAAAAAAAGCGCCTCGATCACGACTTGGAGATCGCCCGCGAAATCCAGGCCATTCTGCTGCCATCCTCCCCGCCGGTGGTGGAGGGCTACGACCTCAGCGGCATCAATGTCCCCGCGAGGCAGGTCAGCGGCGACTACTACGACTACATCCGCGTTGATGAACACCGCATGGGCGTGGCCATCGCCGACGTTTCGGGCAAAGGCGTTCCCGCCTCTCTCATCATGGCCATGTGCCGCAGCGTCATCCGCAGTGAAGCGGTCGGCAAAACTTCCGCCTCCGAGGTGCTCTGCCGGGTCAATCAGCAACTCTACCCCGACATCAAGGAGGACATGTTCATCAGCATGGCCTATCTCATCATCGACTCACGCAGCAACCAGGTCACCATGGCCCGCGCCGGGCACGACGCGCCGCTCCTTTTCCGGGCGGCCGACAAGAGCGTGGAAAAACTCACCCCCAAGGGCATGGCCATGGGCATTGACAGCGGGGAGGTCTTCAATAGAGTTTGCGCCGACTTCTCTTTTGAGCTGGCAACCGATGACTGCCTGCTGTTCTACACCGACGGAGCCACCGAGGCCCTCGATGAAGAAGGCCTTGAGTTCGGACTCCCCCGTCTGGTGCAGGGCCTGCAGGCCAGTGCCCCGCACGGCGCGCCCGGCGTCATCAAGCGGCTCACCGAGGATGTCAAAAATTTCGTGGGTAACTTCCCGCAATACGACGACATCACCCTGATAGCCATTCGCAAACGATGAACACCAAACCGGACATTGATCCCGCAGAAGAAGCCGTCCCCGCGGGCGAGACGCCCGAGACGGCAGCTGATCCCGCCTCCGAGGTCGAAAAATTCCGCGACCTTGCCCTCCGTTCCCGCGCGGAACTCGACAACTATCGCAAACGTGTTGTCCGCGAAAAAGAAGAGGCCATCCGCTACGCCAACAGCTCCCTGCTCGAAAGCCTCCTTCCCATTCTCGACAATTTCGAACTCGGCCTCGGTGCCGCCAAATCCACTCCCGAGGCGGCCGGCATCGTTCAGGGCCTCGGCATGGTGCGCAAGCAGCTCGAGGATTTTTTGCGCGATCACGGCGTGGATACCCTCGACGCCGAAGGAAAACCGTTTGACCCGAATCTTCACGAGGCGGTGGCCCAGGAGGCCAGTGCCGAAGTCCCGGAAGGAAACGTCATCCGCCAACTCCGCCGCGGCTTCAAATTGAAGGACCGGCTCATTCGTCCGGCGACGGTCGTGGTTTCCAAGGGACCGCCTGCGGAATGACCGGCAAGCGTGACTATTACGAAGTGCTCGGGATCGAGCGTGGCGCCAGCGAGGACGAGGTAAAGAAAGCCTACCGCAAGCAGGCGGTTAAATATCACCCCGACAAAAATCCCGGCGACCACGAGGCCGAGGAACGCTTCAAGGAACTCGGCGAGGCCTATGAAGTCCTGATGGAGCC
>JBMOHI010000335.1:0-3284 GCA_049317925.1 Terrimicrobiaceae bacterium | reverse complement strand
GGAGTTGCATGCCTTCCTTGAGATTGGGCACGCCTTGGATTTTTGAACGCGAAACCGAAATGAGCTTCGCCTCGTCCCGCACGCCGTAGCCCTCGGCCGGCTCGACTTTGACTTTGAGCGAGTCGCCGGCCTTTTTGCCGTTGAGGGCTTTCTCCAAACCGAAAACGATCTGGTCGTTGCCGTGGAGGTAGGCCAGGGGTTCTCCCCCGACGGAGGAGTCGAGCGTTCTGCCGCTGTCGTCGGTGAGGGTGTAATCAAGGCTGACGACTTTGCCGGATGTAATTTGCATGCTGGGTTTTCCAGTTTGCCGCGCCGGAAGGCAAACGCAAAACCGGAGAATTCTTACTGCGGAGTCTTGACGATCCGACTGGCGTCGTAGCCCTGCTCCACCGCGGACTGCACAATTTGCGCGTAGAGTTTTTCGGAGATGCCGGGTGAACGGGCCAGAATCCAAAGATAGCGGCGTGAGGGATGACCCACCAGCGCCCACTGATACTCGCGATCGAGTCCGATGATCCAGTAATCGCCGGCAATCGGCCCGCCGAAGAACACTTTCAATTTTGCATTGCCGCTGCCCGGCACAACTTTGGCCCGTCCTTTGACCTGATTGACCGAACCGTCCTGGCGTGCGCAGGAGTTGACCACCGTGATCGACCCATCCTTCCGGGGAACATAATCCGCCGTGACTCTTCCTGCACAGTTTCGCTGAAACCAATTCGGGTAGCGGGCAATCTCGTGCCACTGCCCGGAGTAGCGCTCGAGGTCCACCGACTTGACGGTTTGGAGCGGCGGGCGGCTGGCGCAGCCGATCAGCAAAAAGGCGAGAAGGGGAAAAATCGAAAGCTTCATCATGGATTCCAATTCTTTACCATGGCATTTGCAAAGAACATAGCCCCAATGTTGCTGTCTTGACAGCAATTTACTTGATGCAATAATGCCTCCATGAGGACGACCGTGACCCTTGATCCCGATACGGAGGCGCTCCTGCGGGAGGAGATGAAGCGAAATGGGGTTTCCTTTAAGGAGGCGCTCAACGCCGGAATCCGCCGCGGCACACTATCGATGCGGGAGGATCGTCCCCGGCAGAAGGTCAATCCGCTCTTCGGGGCTCCCTTTCCCGCAGAGTTTCAGGGCAAAAGTTTCAACCGCGTGGCCGACGAACTGGATGACGACGAGACACTGCGGGAATTGAAGGCATGATCATTCCAGACATCAACCTCCTCCTCTATGCCTATAATCCCCACGTCCCGCAGCATGGAGCGGCCTTGGCCTGGTGGGAGGAGGCACTCAATGGAGATGAACTCATCGGCCTGCCCAATGAAGTGGCCTTTGGGTTTGTCCGCATAGCAACCCATCCGCGCATCGGCCCGGCCGCTGTGCCGCTGGAGCGTGCGAGAGCGGTGGTGGATGGATGGATGGCGCAACCGAACCTGCGTGTGCTCGCGCCCGACCCGGACCACTTTGTCCGGGTTATGGAACTTCTGACCGCCGCCATGGCATCCGGCACGGTCGTTTCCGACGCCGTGCTGGCCGTCTATGCAATCTCACACCGGGCCGTTCTCCACACAAACGACGCCGACTTTTCCCGCTTCCCCGGATTGCAATGGTGCAACCCACTGATCCCTCCGTCTTGACCGTGCAGGATGGAGGCGGGGATGGGGCCGTCAGCCCGCCGTAAGAGCCGCCCGTTCGTTACCGAGGCCGCCGGTTTTTTCGAGGAAGTAGTCGTACCCACCGGCGTATGGCGTCACGGTGCCGGCGTTGACGTGCAGAACCTTGGTGGCCAGCTTGCGGATAAAATGCACGTCGTGGGAAATAAAGACCAGCGTGCCTTCGTAATTCTCCAGCGCGAGAATGAGCGACTCCACCGTGAGGATGTCGAGGTGCGTGGTCGGTTCGTCCATCAGCAGGAGGTTAGGCGGATCCACCAGGAACTTGATCAAATTGAGGCGCGTCTTTTCTCCGCCGCTGAGGACGGCGGTTTTTTTGTAAACCTCCTCCTTGCGGAATAGAAACGACCCCAGCACGCCGCGGGCTTCGTCTTCGCGCAAGGTGCCGTTGCTGCTGGCAATGACCTCCTCCAGCACAGTTTTCGCGGGGTCGAGCGTGGCGGAACGGTGTTGGCTGAAATAGCGTATGACGGCGTTGTGTCCGGGATTGCAGACGCCTTTCTGAAACTCCACTTCGCCGGCCAGAATTTTCAGCAGGGTGGATTTTCCCGCGCCGTTGGGGCCGACGAGAACCGTGCGTTCGCCGCGTTCGATGGTGAGGTCAAGGCCCTCGTAAACCTTGTTCGCGCCGTAGGCCATGTGAATGCCCTCGAGCGAGATGGCGCGCTGTCCGCCGCGGGGCGGCGGGGGAATCTGAAAGCGGAATGGCTTGCGCGGGGGCAGCGGTTTTTCGATGCGCTTGATGCGCTCGATCTGCTTGAGTTTGCTCATGGCCTGCGAGGCCTTGGACGTCACCTGACGGAAACGATCCACAAATTCCTGCAAGCCCTGGATTTCCTTCTGCTGGTTTTTATAGGCGGCGAGCTGTTGCTCGTAGTTGGCCTCGCGCTGTTCGAGATAAGCCGTGTAGTTGCCCTGGTAGGAAATCAGCTTCTGCTCGGAAATCTCATAAACGGTCTCAATGATCTCATCCATGAACTCGCGATCGTGGGAAATGAGCAGGACACCGCCCGGATAGGATTTGAGATAGTTCTGCAGCCAGAGCAAAGACAGCAGGTCGAGGTGGTTGGTCGGTTCGTCGAGCAGCAGGAGATCGGGTTCCGAGACGAGCAAACGCGCCAGATGCGCGCGCATGATCCAGCCTCCGCTCATCTCCCCGGCCTTCCGCGCAAAATCCGTCTCACGATAGCCAAGACCCTTCAACATGCGCTTGGCCCGCGCTTCGCGCTTGGGATCATTCAATTCCTCCAACCGCGTCGTGGCCGCGTGGTGGTCGATGCTGTCGCCCTGACCGGCCTTTTCCAGTTCCGCAATCCTGGCCTCGAGTTCGGTCCCCTCCCCGGCCCGGCCCGTGGCCACGTCGAGGACAGTTTCGTCGCCCAGGGCCTCGGCCTCCTGCGGCAGATACCCGAACGTGATCCACTCGTCATACTCCGCCACCCCGGCGTCGGGCTCGGTTTCCTTGAGAATGACCGAAAAGAGCGTGGATTTCCCGGCCCCGTTCGGCCCGACGAGGGCCACGCGTTCGCCGTAATTCACCTGCATGGCGGCGTTCTCAAAAAGAGTCCGGCCGCCGACTGTCACTTTCAAATCCCGAATGGTCAGCACGCGGGC
>JBMOHI010000334.1:0-3287 GCA_049317925.1 Terrimicrobiaceae bacterium | reverse complement strand
GCGAAAACGCCCGGCGGATTGCCTGCAAGATTGCGGCGGCGCTCGATGTGGTCGGACTGCTGGCGGTGGAGTTTTTTCTGACGGCGAATGGTGAACTGCTGGTCAACGAATTGGCACCGCGTCCGCACAATTCGGGCCACTACACCTTCGACGCCTGCGTCACCAGCCAGTTCGAGCAGCAACTGCGCGCGGTCTGCGGTCTGCCCTTGGGGGCACCGGATTTGTTGTCCCCGGTCGTGATGTGGAATTTGCTGGGTGACTTGTGGAAAAACGGTGAGCCCGATTGGAAGGTGATCCTGGCCGAGCCGCGGGCCTGCCTGCATCTCTACGGCAAGGCCGAGGCGCGACCCGGTCGGAAGATGGGTCATGTTTGCGTGCTGGCCGGGACGACGGAAGAAGCGCTGGGGATTGTGGGGGATCTGAAAAAGAAGCTCGGGGATTCCTGAGGGTGCGGGCGGGTTTTGATTCCAAAACACCGCCGCATCTTGTTAGGCTAATTAGATGGACCCTCGTGTTGTCAAACCCCAGCTCCCTGCCCGTGTCATTGTCACCGCTGCTTTCATCGGACTCTTCGTTCTCGGCTTCATCATCTTTGCCGTCTGGTATAGCGGCGTCGGCATCAGCAATGCCCGCATGTCGGGCATTGTGGTCGGAAAAGAATTCGTTCCCCAGGCTGAACAGCAGATCACGCTCGGAGGCCAGGGTGGGGTCCGCACCAGCGAGAAAGACGGCGACTACATTTTGACCGTCGCCGTGCCTCAGTCTGACGGAACGAAAAAAGAATTCCGGGTCTGGCTGGGCAAGGCGCTCTACGATTCGATCAAAGAGGGCGATAACTTTGATGTCGGACCGTACGTTGTTCCCGAAAAAAAATGAACGGGTCCAGAGGCGCGCTGTCTCAGGTGTAAATACATTGTCAACTTTTCCCAACCACATCCCATGAGTGTTCTCGCGCAACAAACCAACAGCCAAGTCCAGGAAGCCCGCCAGTGGGTTGACCCCCTGATTAACGAAGTCAGCAAGGTCGTCATCGGTCAGAAAAAACTCGTTCACCGTCTGGTCACCGGGCTGCTTTGCAACGGTCACGTTCTGCTCGAAGGCGTGCCCGGACTGGCGAAAACCCTAACCGTCCGCACGCTGGCCTCCGCCATCCGCACCGGCTTCCAACGACTCCAGTTCACCCCGGATCTTCTTCCGGCCGATTTGACCGGCACGTTGATTTACAATCCGCGCGACGGCGAATTCACCACCCGGCTCGGTCCCATTTTTTCCAATCTCATCCTCGCGGACGAAATCAACCGCGCTCCCGCCAAGGTGCAAAGCGCCCTGCTCGAGGCCATGCAGGAACGTCAGGTCACCATCGGCGATACCACTTATCCGCTGCCTGATCCGTTCCTCGTTCTGGCCACGCAAAATCCGATTGAACAGGAAGGCACGTATCAACTGCCCGAGGCCCAGCTCGACCGTTTCATGCTGAAGGTCCATGTGGACTATCCGACCCGTGAGGAAGAGCGTGGTATTCTCGATGCCATGGCGACTTCCGCGCCGCAGTTGAGCGTGCAGTCCATCGTCTCGCCCGAGGAAATTATTCACGCCCGTAGTGTAGTCAATTCCATCTATGTGGATGACCGGGTGAAGGACTATATCGTGAACATCGTGTGGGCCACCCGCGATCCGGGTGCTTACAAACTCAAGCTCGACGGCCTGATCCGTTATGGAGCGTCGCCCCGAGCCACCATTTATCTGACTCTTGCAGCCAAGGCACAGGCCTTCATCGCCGGACGCGGATATGTCACGCCCCAGGATGTGAAATCCATCGGACTTGACGTCCTTCGCCATCGCATCGGGGTGAGTTACGAGGCTGAGGCCGAGTCCGTGACCAGCGAAATGATTGTGGAGAAAATCTTCGCCGGGCTGCCGGTGCCTTGAGCGAAGATTTAAGAATTAAGTTTGTAAGTTTTAAGAAGATTCCCGGGAGCGGAAGTGTCCCAGCTTAAAACTTAATTCTTAAAACTTGAAACTCCCTATGAGCGATCCCAAGGAAATTCTCAAAAAGATCCGCCGCATCGAACTGCGCACCCGCCGGTTGGTCAATGCCACCTTCGCCGGCCAGTATCACAGCGTGTTCAAGGGCCGCGGTATGAATTTCGAGGAAGTCCGTGAATACAACGCGGGCGACGAAATCCGCAGCATTGATTGGAACGTGACGGCGCGCATGAACACGCCCTATGTCAAAAAATACACCGAGGAACGCGAGTTGACCGTCATGTTGGTGGTGGATGTCAGTGCGTCGGGCGCCTTTGGCAGCGTGGAATTGAGCAAGCGCGAACTGGCGGCCGAGGTCGCGGCCATCCTGGCGTTCAGCGCGATCAAGAATAATGACAAGGTGGGGCTCCTGCTTTTTTCCGACACGGTTGAGCTCTACATCCCGCCGAAGAAGGGCCGCATGCACACGCTGAGACTTATCCGCGAGATGCTGTATTTCGATCCCAAGGGGAAGGGGACAAACCTGGCCGCTGCGCTGGAATACTTGAATAAGATTCTGAGCCGCCGCTCGGTCGTCTTTGTGGTCTCGGATTTTATTGCTCCCGATTACACCAAATCCCTCACTGTAGCCGGACGCCGCCACGATGTCGTGGCCATGCCCATCGTCGATCCGGGCGAGGAGAACCTGCCGGATGTCGGATTGATCACCTTCGAGGACGCCGAGACCGGCGAGCAGATCGAGATCAACACTTCGAGTCGGGCGGTGCGGAACTCCTTCGCCGCCGAGGAAGAACGCCGCCGCAAAGCCCTCGACAAACTTTTTGGTTCGCGCGGCATCGACGTTGTGCCGCTGGCCACGAATGAAGACTACTTGATTCCCCTGCGGGCCTTTTTCGAACGCCGGGAGAGGAGGCTGGCCGCATGATGCCGACCCAGCCAGCCGCCACGCCCGCGCCCATTCACGACATTGTCGGGCCGGTCGCGTTTTTTCCCTATCCGCTTTGGGTTGTCATCCTGGCAGCCTTCGGGGTTCTGGCCATCATTGGCCTGTTGGTGTGGCTGACCCGCCGCAAACGCTCGGTGCGTCCGCTCACGCCCAAGCAGCGGGCTTTGGCTGCCATCGAGGAATTGCGTCGCGAGGGAGCGGATGCGGAGTCGTATGCCTTCGGGGTCAAGGTGTCGGATGCCTTGCGGGCTTACATTCGCGACCAGCACGGACTCGATGCCGTCACGCGGACCTCGGTCGAGTTTTTGGAAGCCTTGCGGAATAATCCGGCCTTCACCGACAACGAAAAGGGAGC
>JBMOHI010000333.1:0-3296 GCA_049317925.1 Terrimicrobiaceae bacterium | reverse complement strand
TCTATACGGAGAAAGAATGGCACCTCGGCGCGCAGACCCATTATTCGAAGGACAATGTGATCGTGAAGGACGGGAAACTTTCCCTCCGCGTCGAGAAGAAGCGGGGCCATCACAACGACAATCCGGAGTACGTGGCCAACGATTATGCCACCGGCTACGCCGACACCTTCGGCAAGTGGACCCAGAGATACGGATACTTCGAGGCGCGTCTGAAAATGCCGACCGCACCGAGCATGTTCCCGGCGTTCTGGCTCATGCCTGATCGGGGAATCGACACCCCGGCCGGCCAGTGGGGAAAGTCCGCCGAACGCACGAGTACGAAGGATGGCGGGATGGAATTCGATATCATGGAAACGCTCTCGATCTGGGGGCCCAATCGCCACGACTTCGGCATGCATTGGGACGGATACATGAAATACCACAAATCCATCGGGATGTTCACCGCCTATGTGCATCCGGACAAGGAGGGTTTCATTACCGTCGGGATGCTGTGGACCCCGAGCCTGGTCATTATGTACGACAACGGGAAGGAAGCCGCACGCTGGGAAAGTCCCCGGATCGGCAGCATCCAGGAATACATCCTCCTGACAATGCTCACTGGCGGGTGGGAGTCCGAGCCAATGGATGACGCCCAGCTTCCCTCGGACTTTGTCTTTGACTACATCCGCGTCTGGCAGCGCAAGGATCTGGCAACGCCGGAAGACGGCCCGAAGCCGAACGACGGCGGCCCGTTGGCTCCCGGGGTTACCATGGAAGTGAAACCGGCGAAGACTGGTCAGTGATTCGATTCGGTTAGACCATGACGAATCCGAACTCTCATCATGCAGTCCGGTCGGCCATTCCGGCGATCCTCCTGGCCGTCACGGCGGCGGTCTATGGGCAGGCCGGCAGTCAAACCCTAACTGCTGCATCGGATGCGTTGATCTCATCCTACGATTCCCAGCACATCAGTGCCGCGGCCAAAGGATTAACTGCCACGATAAACACCGATCCGAAGTTTTCCGAATCCGGCGGCTCTCTCAAGCTCGAGCCGCTGGCAGGATTTGACCTCGGGACCATGCAATACAACTGGAGAAGCCCCGCCGGAACGTTCAGCAGCGACGGGATAAAGTTCTGGGCCAAGGCAACGTCGCAGAAGGTGGTCTTGAAAGTGATCCTTAGTATTCTCCGGCCGGAACCGCTTGGCACAGCGACTTATTCAGCCAATGTCGTTGTTTCCAATCAAGGTTCGACCATTGTGGTGCCGTTCAGCGACTTCGTCCACGAGTCCGGGGCGAAGGTGGATTTCCCCGCCGAGGTCAGTCAATACATGACCTATTGCTTCTTCAAATTCTACAAAACCCCGATCAGCACCCTCTATATCGATTCGCTGCAAAACATGGAGTCGGGGGATGTGAAAACCGAAACCGTTCTGGGACCGCCCGACGTCGAGGTCGCGGATCCCGATCTAGCATTCACGCCGGGAGAGGAGAGCCCGAATCAGCCTCCGATGCTGTATAACTTCAGCAAACTTCCCGAAGGATTCGGCGTGAAGGGTCTCAAAGTCGATGCGGCAGGTTCACCCCCGCTGATTGCCAATCCGGCAAAAGTCGACGCTGGCACCTCCGTCAAACTCGAACCGATGTTGGGCTCGAACCTTTCCGACACCCAGTTCAATTTTCGAATGCCCGCCGGCTCGATAAAAGGAAGCGGCATCAGATTCTGGGCGCGATCCGACGTGGAAGGCACGGTGCTCGACTTCATCATGAATGCCGACGGCACATATGCCACCCAGATTGCACTCAGCACCGAGGGGAAGTTTTACGAGGTGCCGTTCAAGGACCTGCAGCATCGATCAGGCGGCTTTACCAATATCGGTAAATCGGTCCGGGAGAAGATGACCTATGTGTTCTTCAAGTTCTTCAAGGCCCCGATCTCCACCATCTATATCGACTCGATTCAGGATATCCCCTTCGATGCCGAAAAGGAGGCCTCCGATCCGACGAACACCACCGTTGCAACGACCGAACCCCAACCGATGCAGCCGGCGGCGCCCTCGGAGAAGGTCGAGGATCCGGCCGATTCCGCCCCGATCAACGATCCCAACTGGAAGCTGACTTGGAGCGACGAGTTCAACGGGCCCAAGATCGACACGGCGGCTTGGAATTGGGCGCCGGCTCAAAATCGCAACAGCGAAATCGGGTATTTCACAGACCGCCCCGAAAACTCGGGAATCGAGGACGGGAAGCTCGTGATCACAAGCCTCAAGGAGAACTACAAGAATCTGGCGGAGTACACCTCGGCCGAGCTGACAACGAAGGGCAAGGTCGGATTTCTCTACGGGAAGCTTGAGATTTCCGCAAAGCTTCCGGGTGGGAAGGGAGCGTGGCCGGCATTCTGGCTGCTCGGCGAATCCGGGGGCTGGCCGGCCTGCGGGGAGATCGATATCATGGAGATGATTGGCGGCAAGAACGATGGGGCAACCAAAGGGGAAAATGTCACCAACGGAAGCCTGCACTGGTCGGACGCAAATAACCGTCACCGGTCGTACGGCGAGCATTACAATCTACCCGAAGGAAAGTTTACCGAGAGCTATCATAAGATCGGCATCCTCTGGTCGAAGAACAAGATCCGCTGGTATATTGATGACCACATCTTCCGCGAGGCCGACATTTCTCCTGCGGAAATGTCCGAATTCCACCAGAAAATGTATGTCCTTCTCAATACATCGATCGGCGGCGGATGGCCGGGCAACCCGGACGAAACCACGGTGTTCCCGATGAAGTATTGCATCGATTATGTCCGCTATTACACCTACGCCGACCCCGACAAAGACGACAAAGAACAGAAACCCAACAACCCTCAGGAATAACAACAAAATGAAATCGAAAACGCTTTGCGTATTAACAATAATGTTAGCCGGACTGGTCAACGCCTCCGCCGAACCGAAGCTGTCCGCCGACGCGCAAGAATGGTGCGACTGGACCAACCCGAACGTCGGCGTGTCCACAGGCTTCTATGCCAATGCCGGGACTTACACGCTCGCCAAGGACGACAATGGCATTTTCGGGGAGGGCCTCGGAGAAGTCAGCTTCACCAGCAACAATGAGGCGCCCGTTCCGGTCCACCAGTTCGGCAGCGCATTGTGGAAGAATGGATCGCCCCAGGCTCTGTTCAATCCTGGCGAACTCGCGGGCAAGACCGGAATCGAAATCCTCGTCAACGTGGATGCGTCCTCCACCTCGGACAAAATCTCCATCATTCTATCCGCTGCGGATGAAGACTTCTACAGCCTGACCGTTCCGGTGGAGAAGGGC
>JBMOHI010000332.1:0-3297 GCA_049317925.1 Terrimicrobiaceae bacterium | reverse complement strand
CGGAAGGAGAGATTGCCAAGGCCCTCGGGGATATGCGAGAAAGCCGCCGGGTGGAGGGCATCAGTCATCATACAATTATCTGTGGCTTCGGTCGCATCGGGCAGATTCTTGCCCAGGAGTTGGCGAAATCCGGGAGTCCGTTTGTCATTGTGGATCTGGATAAGGAACGCATCGCCCAGGCTCACACTCTCGGGTATCTGGTCATTGAGGGAAGCGCGACCGAGGAGGAGACGCTGATCAAGGCGGGCATTTACCGGGCCGACTTCCTCACGACGGTTCTTCCGCAGGACACGCTGAACGTGTTCATCACCCTCACGGCGCGGAATCTGAACAAGAACATCCACATCATCGCCCGCGGGGAGCAGCCGAGCACGGAGAAGAAGCTCCGCCAGGCCGGTGCGACCGAGGTGATTCTTCCTTCTTCGATTGGCGGCCTTCGCATTGCCCATACCATTACGAAACCCACGCTGACAGATTTTGTCGGCGGCGTGGGGGGATCGGATTTTCACAGTTTAGGATTGGAGATTCACGAGCTGGCAACGGTATCGAAAGGTCACCTCATTGGTTGGAACGCGGGTGAGGTCCAGCGGAAGGCTGGAGGAGATTTGATGATCCTTGCCATTCGCCGCGCCAGCGGGGAAATGATTCGCGAGCGCCTCGACAAGGTTCAAATCGAACCCGGTGATTCTCTCGTCGTCCTGGGACGCAAGGAAGGATTGCCGGAGTTTTTGAAGACCGGGGTCACGGATACGGAATTGATCTGACGGCGCGGTCAGGGCCGGTTCAGGATGAAACGGGCGATGACGTCAGACGCCTCCGGACGGCTGAGTGCCAGCGTTGCGTTGTGCCACGAGCGCCATTCTGTGGCATCATTCGCAAAGGCCCCTCCCACGGCATCAGCGATGTCCGGTGCCGTCGTCGCGAGGGTGCCGGCTCGGCTTTCCAGTATGAGACGCGCGTTGCCCTCTTCCTGACCCGGCACAATTTGCGTAATGATCATCGGTGTCTTGGCTGCGAGCGTTTCCTGCACGGTGGCTCCGCCGGCCTTGCTGATGAGAAGATGGCTCTCAGCCATGAGGCGGGGCATTTCCGAGGTCCAACCGTAAACGGCTGGCGTTTTTCCCGCTTCGTCGGCGACGCGGGCGATCCGACCGGCCAGTTCCTGATCGCGTCCGACCGTGACCGAAAGGGCAATGTTCTCCAGCTTCAGCAACTGGCGCACAATATCGGGTGCGAGGCGGCGGCCGGAGTTGATGACGTAAAGCACACGCCACAGGCCGTCCGTGGGCGGCACGGGCCGGTGGACCGATTGTTCGGCGAAAATGCGGGGCACTGGAAAACCAAGAACATGGATTCTCTTCGGAGGCACCCCGGCTGTCCGCATCACGGCAGCGGTCTGCTCATTGGCCACAATGAAATCATTGCTATGGGCGCGGTGCCAGACCGTGTTGACCGTGATGGAATCGGTGATGATGGTGACGGTGCGGAACGGACGCTTGAGCGTCCGGCGGTACAGCCAATCAAGGAGGTGATTGCAACCGGGGTAGGTCGAAACAATAACCTCCGGCCGTTCCTGCGCGATCCGTTCCTCCAAGCGCCGGGCCGCCGCGGCGTAGAGGCCCATGTGACCCTCGACCAGTCTGGTGCGGTCCATAAGTTCAAACACGCCCTGCCAAAGGATGGGAGTGTGATTAATGGCGGCGACGTAGCCGC
Source organism: Terrimicrobiaceae bacterium (assembly GCA_049317925.1). Taxonomy (GTDB): domain Bacteria; phylum Verrucomicrobiota; class Verrucomicrobiia; order Chthoniobacterales; family Terrimicrobiaceae; genus CAMASH01. The sequence continues at coordinate 1,584 of JBMOHI010000332.1, read as the reverse complement.
GCTGAATGAGCCGGTTGAACCAGCCATAGGCCTCAAGAAAAGGATCGCTGATGACGACATTTGTTTCCGGTGCTGCGGCCAGAATCGCCTCCCGGAGATTGCGCGCCGCCGCATTATGGCCCTCGCCGAAACCCGCGGTGAGGATGAGGACGGATTTCACAGCCAGCGCTTGCGTTTGAAAAAGACGGCCATCCCGATGGCCACCGTGGCCATGAGGGCCAGGCAGGCGAAGTACCCGTAGGGCCAGTTGAGCTCCGGCATGTTCAAGGGATGATCGGTGTTGAAATTCATCCCGTAAACTCCCGCGATGAACGTGAGCGGAATAAAGATGGCGGAGATTACGGTGAGGACCCGCATGATCTCATTGGTGCGGAGTCCGAGGCTGGAAAGATACACGTCCATCAAACCGGCCGCAAGGTCGCGGAAGCTCTCCAGAATATCGATGATCTGCGTGCTGTGATCGTAACAATCGCGCAGGAAGATCTGGGTTTCCTTGCTGATCAGACCAGTGTCGTCGCGAATGAGGGTGTTAAAAATCTCGCGCTGGGGCCAGGCGGCCCGGCGCAGTTGGAGGAGAAGCCGCTTGCCTTGATAGAGGCTTTTCAGCGTGTCCTTGGTGGGTTTGCTCAGCAACTCATCCTCGATCTCTTCAATGCTTTCACCCACGGTTTCGAGAATCGGGAAAAACTGATCTACGGTCGAATCGAGAAGGGCATAGGTCAGGTAGTCCGCCTTCATTTTTCTGGCGTAGCCGCGCCCGGCCCGCAGCCGAGCCCGGACCGGCTCGAAGACATCATGCTTGGGCTCCTCTTGCAGGGTCAGGACGTAGCAGTCGCCCAGAAAAAGACTCAGTTGCTCCACGGCAATGCGCGACTGCTCATCGCGGTAAATCATCTCACTGACGATGAAGTAATGGTCGTCGTAATGTTCGACCTTCGGACGCTGAGAGGTGTTGAGCACATCCTCCAAGGCGAGGGGGTGGATGTGAAACTGTTCGCTGACCTTCCGCAGCAGGGTCAGATCGTTGAGTCCGTCGATATTGATCCAGTTCGTCTTGGTGGGATCGAACCTCGTCATTAGTTCCTCGAAACTGTCGAAGTCCCCTTCGAAAATCGTCTCGCTGTCATATTGAATGAGAGTGACCCTGGGCGGCCCGGCATTTACCGGGGAGCTCGGCACAAGCGTCGCGGGAGGCGTTCCCGGCGCGTGGTATTTCATCCGGATCATTCCCGTCTAGCTCGCCCTTTCCCGAGGCTGCTGGCAATGGAAAAAATGGTCGAAACCCTGCGGCAGGGCCGAGGCGGATATTCCCGGCTCCCGAAGGCTGCCGATTTCGGTGAGGCGCAGGCGCGGAAACGTTTCCATCCACCCCCGCCGCAGCCGGTCCGACAGGCGCGGGGGCACGGCGAAGAGCAATTCGTAGTCCTCACCGTCGGACATCGCTTCGTTCGTGTTGCAACCGCGGGTGCGGGGCAGGAGATCGGGATTGAGTTCGAATCCGCAGCCGCTTGCCGTGGCCAGGCGCGGAAGATCCGAAGCCAGGCCGTCGCTCAAATCCATCATGGCATGCGCATAGCCGTGGGC
>JBMOHI010000331.1:0-3298 GCA_049317925.1 Terrimicrobiaceae bacterium | reverse complement strand
CATCTCAAGGGCGTGAAGATTGCCATTATGGGCTGCATCGTGAACGGACCCGGTGAAATGGCTGACGCCGATTTCGGCTACGTCGGGGGCGCACCGGGGAAAATCAATCTCTACGTCGGCAAGACGGCCGTGAAATTCAATATCCCTGAGGCCGAGGCGGTCGAACGCCTGCAGGATCTCATCCGCGAACACGGCAAATGGGTGGACGCGCCCGACACTCCGGCGCTGGCGGAAGTGGTGGGTTGAGCCCGTCGATCATGGAACCGTTCGGTAAATTTCTCGTCATCTCCGGTCTCGCCCTTGCTGCCTTTGGAGCGCTGCTTTGGAGCGGATTTGGCCGCGGCTGGCTGGGTCGTCTGCCCGGGGATATCAACATCGAGCGCGGCGGCTTCGGTCTCTACTTTCCCATCGTCACCTGCATTTTGATCAGCGTGTTCCTGACCGTTGTTCTGAATTTCTTTCGCCGCTGAGAAATGAGATTGAGAAGTGTCATCCTGATCACTCTTGCTGCGGCGCTTGCTCTGACTGGATGTGAGACGGCCCGCGAGTTCAGTCGCGAAGCCAACACCCGCAACAACGAGGCCGGACGGGGCTGGCTTTCCGATCAGGTTTTGCCTGCGGAATTCGATGTATCCGGAACATGGAAGTCCGCCGCCTGGGGCGAGGCCTTTTTTGTCCAGACCGGCCGCGACATCCGCGGCAACCTGGGTGATTATCCGGTGGAAGGCGTGGTCAGTGGCAAAAAAGTCTGCCTTCTGGCGCGGCGGGGCGGCCGGTATGACTACAGCATCATTCTGGAGCTGCCCGCGCCGGGTATCCTCGTCGGCTATTCCTCGCGATCGATTCCCTACGAAATCGATGACCGCCGCGACATCCGGCTGGATCGCAAGTAATCGCCTGGGTCAGGGGGCCTTCCACTCCAGCGTGGCCTTTTCGCCGAGAGTCCGCCCCAGGCCGCCATCACGCAACCAGCCCTTGGCGGGCGCATCGCCGCGCAGCCACGCGTCCCAGAATGCGGTGCTGGCCATGCCAATCAAACGCTGGAACTCCGCGTTCTGACCAGAGCCGGCGGATTCGCGCAGTCCCGGACCGTTAAGCGGATCGGCAAAGGTCATGTGATCCGCGCCTTGAAAAATGATCAGCCCGGTTTCCGCCCGGGTCATTCCGTCAAACAAGAGGCGGCGCTCCGCTGCCTTGGTCTCGCCTATGGGACTGTCGTCCAGTGTGCCGGTCATGTGCAGCAGCGGAATCGTGATGCTGGCGAGCGGGTTCCGCCCGCCTGACGAACGCGGAACCGGTGCGCTCATTTCGATACCGGCGGAAATGCGCGGGTCGGCCACGGATTTTCCCCGCGGACCCAGTGTCTGCCCCGCGATGGCCATGGTTGTCCATCCGCCAAAGGAATGACCGGCCATGCCGATGCGGGTCAGGTCGAGATGCCCTCGCAGCGGTGAACCGGAGTTCTTGTTCAGGCGGCTCAATTCATCGATTGCAAACGTCACATCCTTCACGCGATTCAGCGCATTCGAAGGATCCCGCACCGCTCCGGCCAGAGCGCCGCGGCGTTCGGACGGCGCGGTGTTTTTCCAGAGTGCCTCGTCGCTGCCCGCGTGTTGCAGGTGAACCGCGGCATAGCCACAGCCCGCCCACCATTCACCGAGATATTGGTAACCCTCGCGGCTCCCTCCCAGGCCATGGGAGAAAATCACCACTGGATGAGGTCCGTCGCCGGCCGGTAGATAGATCTTCACCGGAACGTCCCGTCCCCGGGCGGCATCGTGCCAGGTTTCGCGCAGGACATGAAAATCCTTCGCCGGGTGTGGAGGAGTGTATGATGCGGCACTGGCTGGACGGCCGATCACGGTCCCGAACAGCAAGATCAGCAGCCATTTCCTCATCTGGAATGAACCCTTGGAATGCCGAAAGGTTTCCCGCGATGGGCGGGCGGTCCGTGCCGCGATTGCGGCGTCCTTACTTCACGCTGACGGATTTTGCCGTCATGGAGTAGCTGATCGTGACCTTGGCCCCGACCTTGAGATCACCGGTGATTTTGGTATCCGGTGTGCGGGCCAGTTCCCATTTTTCCTCGCCCTTTTGGACGACGATCTTGGTGTCAGTCAATTCCAGCACGGGGCCGGTGACCTGGTAGGAATTCGGTCCCGCCCACGATGAGACGGTGAAGGCGAGAAGGGCGAGGACGGGGAGAAGAGTTTTCATACAGTGATCTTGCCTGGATCAGGCCGAAAAATCAACGCGTTCCGTTTGTCGCGTCAGTCTATGACCACCGCTACACGAGGAGGAGTTCGCGCGCCTTGGCTAGTGCGTCGGCGATTTTTGTCGAGTCAGTCCCACCACCTTGGGCAAGGTCGGGACGGCCTCCGCCTTTGCCGCCTACAATCGGCGCAATTTCCTGAATGAGTTTGCCCGCCTGAAACTTCGCGGTGAGATCCTTCGGCACGCTGGCAATCAGGGCCACACGGTCATTGGCCGCCCCGGCGAGAAAGATCGGCCCGGAGAATTTCGGACGCAGCGTTTCAACGATGGCCTGAAGGAGTTTGCCATCGGCATCGGGAACCTCCGCCACGCAGGCGCCCACATGCGATGCCGCCAAGTCATTGGCCAACGTGAGTGCGCGGGTTTTGAGTTCTGCTTCGGCCGCCTTGGCATTTTGTTTCTCCCATTCGCGAACCTCGGCATCGAGTGCTTCAAGCTGCGCGGCACGAACATCGAGGGAGGTCAGGACCTCAGCCGGCGAACCCGATGTCAGGTTGGGGAGGGCGCCCAACCCGGTTTTCTTCCGTCCCAGTGTTTCCGCTTTTTCCTGCTGACGCGCTGCTTCCAGCGCCGCCCAATGCAAGACCGCATCACCGGCCACCGCCTCAATGCGGCGGACTCCCGCGGCAATCGCACCTTCGGAAACAATCTTGAAACAGGCAATGTCGCCGGTGGTGCGCGTGTGCGTGCCGGCACAAAGTTCCATGGAATATCCGTTCAGCTTCTCCGCCTGGCCGCCGATCTGCACCACGCGGACGGTCTCGCCGTATTTGTCGCCGAAAAACTGCATGATGTCCGCGCGGCCGCGCACTTCCGCATAGGGAACCTCCCTCCACGAAACCGGGACATTCTCTGCAATGCGCTCGTTGACGAGCTTTTCGATGGCTTGGACCTGCTCAGGGGTGAGCGGCGCGCAGTTGAAATCGAAGGTCAGTTTCTCCGGCCCGACAAACGAACCTTTCTGGGTGGCTTCCGGCGAGACGACTTCGTGCAAAGCCCAGTGCAGAAGGTGCGTGACGGTGTG
>JBMOHI010000330.1:0-3306 GCA_049317925.1 Terrimicrobiaceae bacterium | reverse complement strand
CCATCCTTCTCGACCCAAACCTCCGCCCGGTACCGGCTGGAAATCTTGACAAACATCGCGGCGGGCCGGGCATGCAGGCCGTTGCGGTTTTGGATAACGATTTCCTTGCTATGGCGGAGGACGTCGTCGGTTGGTTTTTTGCGAGAGAGGATTCCCATTTTCAATTATCGGATACGGCGTTCACTCATCATTTGCAGCAGTCTTTGATTAAATTCAACTGCGCTGTTCTGTCCCATGCTTTTTAATTTCTGGTCGAGGGCGGCCACTTCGACCAGTCGGCCGAGGTCGCGGCCCTTGCGGACCGGGATGGTCACGTGGGGAATCTTGATGCCGAGGACCTCATAGAACTCGCGATCGAGGCCGATGCGGTCCACATTTTCGAGTTCCTCCCAGTCCTTCAACGTGACGACAAAATCGAGACGTTTCTCGGTGCGGACGCTGCCCACGCCGAAGATGGCGCTGAGGTTGATCACGCCGATGCCGCGCACTTCCATGTGGAAGCGGGTGAGATCGGCCGACATGCCGACCAGTTCGCGGCCCTCGACCGAACGGATCTTGGTGATGTCGTCACTGACCAGGCTGTAGCCGCGTTCGATGAGGGAGAGCACGCACTCGCTCTTGCCGATGCCGCTGGCCCCGCGGATGAGGGTGCCGATGCCCTGGATGTCGACCATGCTGCCGTATTCCTGGGCCGAGGGGGCGAAATCAAACTCCAGCGCGATGGTGGCCGCGTTGATGAACTTCATCGTGATCATGTGGGTGCGGAAGACCGGCGTCTCGTGCTCCGCAGCCAGATCGAGGAGGGAATTGGGAATGGGCGAATTGCGGGCGATGACCAGACAGGGAATGTTGCGGGAGAAGAGTTGCTTGAGCCGTTCGCGCAGCGTCGTGGCATTGAGGCTGCGCAGGTAGCTTAACTCCGCCGCGCCGATGACCTGGATGCGCTTGCCGGCGAAGTAGCTGTAATAGCCGCTGATGGCCAGCCCCGGGCGGTTGATGGTCGGTTCCTTGATCTTGCGATTGAGACCGCGCGACGCGCCCTCCAGGCGCAGGCCCAGCGTTTCCGCGTGATTCGCATAGAAATGCCCGACAGTGATGTGCGGGACGCGGTGAGCTGCGGGTTTCATTCGGTGACCCCGGATTACATCTGAAAATTCTCGCCCAGATAGAGCTTGCGGCTGATCGGGTCGTTGAGGAGGAAGTCCTTCGTGCCCTGGCTTTCCACCCGGCCCTCGAAAATGAGGTAGGCGCGGTCCACGATGTTCAGGGTTTCGCGGACGTTATGGTCGGTGATCAGGATGGCCAGGCCCTGGGCGCGGAGATCCTGGATGATCTGCTGCACATCGTAAACGGCGATCGGATCGACGCCGCTGAAGGGTTCGTCGAGCATCAGGAGCGAGGGATTGGTGACGAGCGAGCGGGCGATGGTCAGACGGCGTTTCTCGCCGCCAGAGAGGGTGAGTGCGGTGTTGTTGGAAAGATGTTCGATGCCGAACTGGGTCAGCAGTTCCTCGCAGCGATGCTTGCGGGCCTGCTTGTTCATCTTCGTTGTCTCCAGGATGGCCATGATATTTTCCCGCACGGTCAGCTTGCGGAAGATGGATTCTTCCTGCGGCAGGTACCCCATGCCCTCGCGGGCGCGGCGGAACATCGGCATGGAAGTGACATCGCGCTCCTCGAAAAAAACTTTCCCGCCATTCGGACGGACCAGACCGACAATCATGTAAAAGGTCGTGGTTTTTCCCGCGCCGTTCGGGCCGAGCAGACCCACGATCTCGCCGCGGCGCACGTTGATGTCCACTCCGTTGACGACGGAACGTCCGCCGTAAATTTTGACCAGCTTGTCGGTGCGAAGAAGGGGCAGACGGTCCTTCGAGGTCAGATCATGTTGAGCGGCGGGTGCTGTTGTGCTCATGGGGCCTGGGATTTTTCGCTGGTATCCACAATAACCGTTTTGCTGCCGCCGATGGTGCGGGATTTGCCGTTGCGGTTGAGAATCATGATCGTATCGGGCTCTCCGACCTGCATGTTCTGGTCGTTCTGCACGGACGGATTGATGGTGAGGGTGATGTCTCCACTGGCGGGATCGTAAACCGCCTTGCCGGCCCGGCCGACGGACTTGACCGTTTTGCCGGAGGCGTCGGTGTTTTCCTGGACGATGATGACGTTGCCGAAGGACTCGCAGAGTTGCATGCCTTTGCGGGTTTTGAGCAGGGTGACTTTGAGCCGGTCGCAGAAGAGGGTGAATTGAACATCCTTGACCACCACATTGCCTTCGAACTCCGCGATGTTGGTGGCGTTGTCGAAACTGGCTTCCTTCTTCGCGGTGATCTCTGTCTTGGCATCCTTCGGGCGTTCCTTGCCCGCGCCGGCCATGCCGAAGGGATTGCTTTTCTCGGCCTGGGACTGACCCGCGGAATCGGGGTTCATGGTGGGATTATCGCCCGGAGCGGCTGGCGCGGTGAGCGGGCAGGCCAGCAGGCAAAGCAGCGTCGCGAAAAGGGTGTGTTTCATTATTTTCCGAAGTTTTCTGAGTTGAGGATGATCATTTTCACATTGCCGAAGATCTTGGCGTTGCGGGTCTTGACGTGAAACTCCCCGGCATCGCCATTAATCTCAAAATCCTCCCGGCGAATGAGCACGTGGCTCTGGCCGTTCATGACACGGGTTTCCAGATTAAAAACCGCCCGCGGCAGTTCAATATAAAACTTCTTCCCGTCGTCCGAGGCGGCTTCGATCTTCAGGTTCTCCATCTCGACGTGGGAAGCGTCGATTTTCCGGGCCACCTCAGCATCGAAGGTCATCTGGAGTTTGCCATCCTTGTCGTAGTGCGGAATCTTGATGCCCTTGACCGGAACGCCTTCCTGCACGGGAATATCGAAGGCCTGTTCGGTTGCGTCCTTGTCCTTGGCTGCATCCTTGTCGCTTTTTTGCGCTGGTGCGGCGTCCTTGCCCTCCGCCGGTTTCTCAGCCTGGAGCGGCGAAGCGGCCAGGAACGAAAGCGTAAGAGCCAGGCTAGCGAAGAACTTCATGGCGGATGCGGGTAAGCTGGCGCAACAACTTGGGCAGGGCGCGCAACGGGATTTGATTCGGGCCGTCGGAAAGGGCTTTAGCGGGATTTTCATGGGTTTCAATAAACACGCCGTCGCAACCGGCGGCCACGGCCGCGCGAGCCAGCACCGGGGCCAGTTCGCCGTCACCTCCGGTGCGGTCACCCGCACCACCCGGCCGCTGCACGGAGTGTGTCGCGTCGAAAACTACCTGATAATTCAATTGTTGCATCCAGAAAATCGCCCGCATGTCGGC
>JBMOHI010000329.1:0-3312 GCA_049317925.1 Terrimicrobiaceae bacterium | reverse complement strand
GGCCGACCTGCGCAATTTTTTCGTTCTCAACGCGCAGATCCTCTACTGGATTTTTCTGGCCCCGTTCCAGGGCAAGCGGCCGGTTAGTCTCTCCCAAACGTTTCACCACATGGTGCGCATCGGCGTGCAGGCCGTGCCAATGGCCGCGCTCACGTCTTTCAGCATCGGCCTGACCCTGGCCATGAATGGCGCCCACGAACTGGCCCGCATGGGCGCGACCTCTTACGTGCCGGATCTGGTTTCGATGTCGATCCTGCGCGAACTCGGTCCGCTTCTTGTCGGCGTCGTTGTGATCGGCCGCAGCGGTTCGGCCATCACGGCGGAGCTGGGCACGATGAAGGTTTCGGAGGAAATCGAGGCGCTGGAGGTGATGGCGATCAACCCGATCCGGTTTCTGGTCGCGCCGCGCTTTCTGGCCATGCTGGTCATGCTGCCGGTGCTGACGGTTTTCGGGAACTACATCGGCTTCGTCGGAGGTTGGACCATCTGCCACTTCGCCCTGGACATGGATACCAACGCCTACATCCTGCGCCTGATCAGCAGTGCGCATCCGATGGACTTGTATTCGGGCGTGATCAAAAGTTTCGTCTTCGCCTGGCTCATCGCGACGATTTCCAGCCAGGCCGGACTCCAAGTCACCGGGGGAGCCGAGGGTGTCGGTCAGTCCACCACCAGCTCGGTGGTGGTGTCGATTATCGCCATGCTGGTGGCCAATGCTTTGCTTACCGGATTCTTCTTTTTTGTCCTGCCCTCGGGTTCCTGACATGCGAGCGATCGCCCTGCTTCTCACGTTTTTCGCCGTGATTGCGCCGGGGTTGGGTGCCGGCGAGGAACTGGGCGCGGCCGTCAAACGCAGCCTGGATCGCTCGCGCCTGCTCTACCCGGACTCCACCCAGCCGGAAAGTCCCTTGAGCCTGGCGATTCTGGCCCGCATCGAATGGCTGAACCGCAACAATCGGGCCTTTTTTTCCGACCCGGACTGGCCGTTGAAAGTCACCGCCGCCGAGGCCATGGTCCTCGGCATCCGGGCCCGTGATCCGCAACCGGCGCCGGTTGCGCCCGCCGCGGTCCCGATGCGCTATCTCGCCGTGGTCACGCGGAATTTCAGTGTGGCCGGCGCTTCCTTTCGCAAAGGCCAGCAGGTTGTTTTGGATTCGGTGCAGGACTACGGCAAACGCGGGACCATTCTGGTGGACGATCAGGAGATCCTGCTCTGGCTCGACAACATCAAAATTCTGCGCGAGATCCCGGGAGGCGAAGCCGTACCTGTGACGCTGAAGGTGGAGTCCGCCCGTTACGGATTTCCCGGAAAAACCGGCTACAGCGTTTCCGGCATGATCCAATCGCTGGTCACGCCGAACGCTTCCGGGCAGTATGAAATTCTGGTTTCCGATGCCCTCCTGAAACCGTCCGCTGCGCAAAAATTGAACCGCTCGGTGGCCCCCGCGTCGCCCTTTGATCCCAACACCGGCCTGCCGAATCAGCGTCCGTATAAAATCCTGACCGTCACCTACACCATCAACGGCCTGAGCAAAACCAAGCAGGCCATCGAGGGACAGACGCTGGTGCTCGATTGAGCCGGAGCTTGCCGCCGCGGACGGATTCCGGCTATGTGGAATCACACCGCATGGCAGAGCCCGTCATTGAAGTCCGCGACCTCGTGCGCAAGTTCGGCAACCGCACGGTGCTGAACGGCATCACCTTCACGGTGGAAAAAGGCGACACCATGATCATCATGGGCGGCTCCGGCTGCGGCAAGAGCACCCTGCTGCGCCACATCATCGGTTCGCTCCGGCCGACCAGCGGGTCGATCAAGATTTTCGGGAAGGAAACCGCCACCATGACCCCCGACGAACTGGACGAACTCCGCCAGCGCTTCGGGATGAATTTTCAATTCGGCGCGCTGCTGCAGTCGCTCACCGTCGGACAAAATGTCGCCCTGCCGCTGCTGGAGAACAGCAAGGTGGACGACGAGATCATCGACCTGGTGGTGAAGATGAAGCTCGAACTGGTGGGCCTGACCGGTTTCGAAAACCTCAAGCCCGCCGAGATCAGCGGTGGCATGCGCAAACGGGTCGGCCTGGCCCGTGCAGTCGCGCTCGACCCGGAGCTTCTTTTCAGCGACGAACCCACCTCGGGCCTTGATCCCATCATGACCGCGGTCATTGACCAGCTCACGCTCGACCTCACCCGGAAACTCGACATGACGGCGGTGGTGGTCACTCACGACATGACCAGCGCGTTCCGCATCGGCACAAAAATGATCATGCTCGGTGCGGGCAAACGCGCCGGCACCATCATTGCCTTCGGCACGCCGGACGAGGTGCGGAATCATCCCGATCCCGAGGTGCAGCAGTTTATCCGGGGCGAGCCGGACGGTCCTGTTCCGCTCAAGCTGGCCCCGGAAGACTACATCGAGAGCCTGCTGGGCCGGGAGCGTTCCAAAGGCGTGAACTACTGAGCGATGGCGAATGTTCACATTTCCCGCGGGGAGAGTTTCCGGCATTTCCTGAAAGGCTCGTCCCCGGTTCTGCGCTGGCGGGTCGCGCTTGGCCTCCTCGCGCTTGGCTTGGTGGCGTGGCTGATTCTGGCGGAGAAGCCTTGGGAGATTGCGGGCGGCGACAAAATGAAGCTACCGCAGGTGGTGGCGTTTTGGACGTGGTGGGCCGCGGCCTTCGACTTGATCGTGGTGGCAGGGCTTTTTGTCCTTTGCCCTTGGTGGACGCGAACCGTGTCCGGCTCCCGGCTCCCGGCTCCGCGCTCCACCCCCGGGTGGTTCTGGCCTTTGGTTCTTCTCGCCATGGTGACCGCGGCTGCGTTTGCCGTGCCGCGCATGACCTTCGGCTTGTGGGATGACGAGGAGTTGAGCGCCCGGCAGGCCATCGTCGGAAAATTCCAGACGGACAAGGAAACCGGCGCCGTGCGTTTCCGCCTGCATCGCTGGAACGAAACGCTCTTCGATTACCGCACCCCGAACAACCACGTGCTGCACAGCATTCTCTCCCGTCTTTCGGTTGAAGCCTGGCGGGCGGTGGTGCGTCCGGCGGGACTGCCTTTTGCGGAATGGCCGATGCGCGTTCCCGCTTTGGTTTTCGGCGTTCTGGCGGTGGCGGCACTGGCGTGGTTTCTCAAGGAAACGGGCTTTGCCGCGGCCGGGGTGGTGGCGGCTTTCCTACTGGCCATGCATCCGTGGCATATCCGCTACGCCAGCGAGGCCCGCGGCTACAGCATGGTGATCTGTCTGGTGCCGGTGCTGTTCGTCTTCTGGCTCCGCGCGATGAAAAGCGGGGCCTGGAAATGGTGGGCGGCCAC